>CAIJTV010000086.1:0-3721 GCA_903823635.1 uncultured Planctomycetaceae bacterium | reverse complement strand
GACATGGCTTCGACATCGCTGCCCAGCAGAACAAAATCGGTGGCCAGACCGACCTCTTTGCAGATCTTCTTTGCGACGAGTTCATTGTCCCCGGTGACGACTTTCACTGAAATCCCGTGGGCTTGCAGAGCTTTGAGGGCCGCGTTGGCAGAATCTTTCGGCGGATCAAGAAACGCCACGTAACCCTTCAACGTCAGGCTGGTTTCATCGTCTTTCGTGTAAGGCGTTGAATCACCGGCGACGATACCTCGTGGAGCAATGTCCTTGCTGGCAATCGCGAGAACTCGGAATCCATCGGACGAAAGTCGTTCGTACTCCTTTTTCAGCTCGTCAATATGAGCATGGTCCATCAGCAGCCTCTGTCCGGCCAGTTCAAAATCAGCACATCGAGGAAAGATGGCTTCCGGCGCGCCTTTGCTGATGATGCGGTCCTTGTCATCAGGAGTTCGGACGACAACGGACATAATGCGACGCTGAAAGTCGAACGGGATCTCGTCGACCTTGGTGTATTCCGGGATTCGCGCATGATCATGAGTCTCGACGTGGGCCAGCACGGCACGATCGAGGATGTTCTTCAGGCCGGTTTGAAAATGGCTGTTCATGTAGGCCAGAGCCAGCACATCATCGCTTTCCTTCAGCGCGACATCGCAGTGGCGTTCGAGAATGACCTGATCCATTGTGAGTGTCCCGGTCTTGTCGGTACACAGGACGTCCATCGCGCCGAGATTCTGAATGGCGTTGAGCCGCTTCACGATCACCTTCTGACGGCTCATGGCTAATGCTCCCTGAGACAAGCAGACGGTGACGATCATCGGCAGCATTTCGGGAGTCAGCCCGACGGCGACTGCGATGGCAAAGAAAAAGGCTTCCGACCAGTTTCCTTTGGTAAATCCGTTGATAAAGAACACCAGCGGAACCATCACGAGAACAAAGCGCAGAATAAGCCACGTGAACTTCGCAATGCCCTTATCGAAGGCGCTTTCTTCAGGCTGTTCCGACAATGTTTCGGCCATGCCGCCGAGATACGTTTCTTTCCCGGTCGCGACAACGACACCGGTCGCCGAACCACTTTCCACGCTGGTGCCAAGAAAGGCAATGCAGGTGAGGTCGACTGCGACATGACTTGCGATCGCCTTCTCGGTTTCGAATTTCTCCACCGGCAAACTTTCGCCTGTGAGAGAGCTCTGCATGACAAACAGATCTTTCGCAACCAGCAGGCGCAGGTCGGCGGGAACCATATCTCCGGCGGCCAGCTGCACGATGTCACCGGGCACCAATTGCGAAATCGAAATTTCCTGCGGCTGTTTGTTTCGAATGACTGTGGCTGTGAGCGAAATCATGGCCTTCAGTTTTGCTGCGGCCTTGCTGGCTCGACCTTCCTGAAGCAGATTCAGGCCCACGCCGAGCACGATCATCGCCGACATCACCGTGGCGGCTCGAATATCGCCCGTGATAAACGAAACCAGCACCAGTGAGGCCAGCAGCATCACGAGCGGATTGAAGACCGCGTGACGCAGAATCCTGCCGAATCCGCCCTGAGCATCAGCCGCGAGGATATTGGGGCCATATTGATTGAGCCTGGATCGTGCCTCATCTTCGCTGAGTCCACTGGTGCTGGTCTTCAGTAGCCGGCAGGTTCCCTCAGCATCAAGTGTTGCGGCTTCGATTAATCTCTGCGACGCGTCAACATGCGGCTTCTCGCGACGGATCGAGGTAAACAGTCTTTTCGGGAACAGTGTGGAGCCGGTCAATGTTTTGTCCCAGAGAAGAACTGGTGAATTCGCAAACGCAGTAAGATACGGCCAATAAAAAAAGCCGACGTGACGAAACGCCCTGCGGCTTCCATCACGTCGGCTTACTTATCAACGAACCAGCGGGTGTGACCTGCCGGTTATCAGATGAGTCATCCGAAAATTGCCAGCACTGATCCTCAGAAAGAAACTCTGTGCCGACACCAATCCACGGTAACAGATTTCTTGTGGGGGAAACAGTTACCCTTTCACAACCACAAACCGAGAACTCTCACCGGCCTGAACGAGCATCAGCACTCCGTCTTCAGGTTTGAATTCTTTAACAGCATCTCCAAACTCGGCGACCGACTTGACTGACGTCTTACCAACTTTGCGGATCACCATGCCATCTTCGAGTCCAGCACTGGCGGCCGGGCTACTTGGCTCAACACCGGTGATTACGACTCCGTTGACATCAGACATTCCCAACTGGCTGGCAACATCTGGCGTGAGATCGGACAGCTGAAGTCCCAGTCCGTTGAACTCTGAAGCCGTTGATTTCTCAGCCTTCGTTGGTTCCACAGCAGACACCGTCGTTGGCATCGCTTCGACTCGGACGTCAATCGACATCTTCTTACCATCTCGAATGACCACAACCTTGTGAACATCATTCAGTGACGCTCGTTCCACGCGTCCCTGAAGGTCAGCTGGTTTCGTGATGGACGTCCCATCAAACTCCAGAATCACGTCGCCGCTGAGCAGTCCGGCATTGGCCGCAGGACTCCCGGCTCGGACGTCTGTAACTACTGCTCCTCGGACGGTATCGAGGCCAAGTTGTTTTGACAGCGTACTGTCGATGGATTGAATTCCGACTCCAAGAAACGCTCGCTGAACGGTTCCATGAGCCATCAATTCATCTCCCACCCAGCGAGCCAGGTTGACCGGAACGGCAAATCCAACACCCTGATAGCCACCGCTTGTACTGGAAATCGCAGTGTTGATACCGATAACTTGCCCATCCAGATTCACCAGCGGTCCACCACTGTTACCGGGATTGATCGCCGCATCGGTTTGCAAGAACTCTTCACGAGCCGTGATACCAATTCCACGAGCCTTCGCGCTGATGATGCCGGCAGTGACGGTTTCATCCAGTCCGAAAGGTGCTCCGACAGCAATCACCCAGTCGCCAACGTTGAGCTGATCACTATTGCCAATGACGGCGGCTGGCAAACTGTCTTTGGTGTCGATTCGAACTACAGCGATGTCTGTCTTAGGATCTGTCTTCCATTCCGTCGCTTCGAACTCTCGGCCGTCATGCAATTTGATCAGGAGCTTGTCCGCATCTTTGACCACATGATTATTGGTCAGAATGATACCACTGGAATCCACAATCACACCAGAGCCCATGCCGGTTCGCTGTGGCTCGCTCTTCCCTTCTGATTGTTCTTGGGGCATGTTGTCGAAGAACTGTTTGAACAGCGGATTGTCTTTAAGTTCCTCCGGGATCTGGCCGTGTTGACCCATCCCCGCAGGTTTCGACGACATCGACTGAATAGTGACAACCGATGGCATCACCGCTTCCGAGGCTTCTCGAAATGCCCCCGAAAGTGACTTGGCGTAGTTGTGGGACACCGCGTGTTCGCCGACCTCTTTTTGTCCGGCTGTTGTGTCCGTCCATTTGATCGTCGTTCCGGCAACGGCTGGCGATGATCCATAATGGATGCTGGCTCCAACTCCGGCTGCTGACAGCATTAAACCTGCTGCCATCCATTGAAATGATGTGAGTTTCATGCTGACTCTCCCTGTTCAGCGGAAAGCTCAAACAACAAACCGCTCTGCGACTGCCGAGCGAAATCGTTTCCTGTCTGATGCTGAACACGGAGACGAGAAAAGCAAGTGGTGTGCCGCGTCGGAAAGATAGATTCGTGAGCCTTATCGCTGAGTTTTTTCGTGTTTGCGACGAAAACTCGCGGGGCAAATTGCCCCACGGG
>CAIJTV010000085.1:0-10346 GCA_903823635.1 uncultured Planctomycetaceae bacterium | reverse complement strand
GAGTGTATCCGCCGCAGACGAAGCGACTTGCTCCGGATTTCTTCTTTCAGCGTCAGATTTATCGAGCCGATGGGGAGACAGTTCAGCTGCCGAAGGGAAATTACACCGTTGTATGTTCGCGTGGACCTGAAACTCTTCCGGAGACGCAGAGTCTGGTTGTGAATGGACAACCTGTCACTCTTGAATATCGAGTCCAGCGGTGGATCGATCCTTCGCGCCGAGGATACTGGTCCGGGGATCATCATATTCACGCCGCTGGTTGCGCGCACTATGAAAGTCCAACCCAGGGCGTTGCTCCTCCGGATATGCTTCGGCACTGCATGGGTGAAGATCTGAAAGTGGGCTGCTGTCTGACCTGGGGGCCGTGTTTTGATTTTCAAAAGCGATTCTTTACGGGAGAACTCGATGCAAACTCAAAGTACCCTTACTTGATTCGGTACGACGTGGAAGTTTCAGGATTCGGCTCTCATGCGTCCGGACATCTCAATTTGCTGCGACTGCAGGAGCAGATTCCCCCCGGCGGTGATTCTAAGGAGCACTGGCCCACACTAGGTTTGAATACTCTTCGTTGGGCCAAGCGACAAGGAGCCGTCTGTGGTTCCGCGCATTCCGGAAGCGGGTTGACTCGATTTGTCGATCGTGTCCCGAATACCGACGGCATGGATGGACCGAATGGTCTGCCAACGTACAACATCCCCGCCTTTGATGGCATCGGCGCGAATGAGTTCATCATGAATGCGGCTCATACTGTTCCGGGACCGGATGACAAACCTGTTCCCGCGGTCGACTTCATTGCGACAATGAACAGCGATCGCACGGCAGAGTTCAACATGTGGTATCACATTCTGAACTGCGGCTTTCGAGTTCGCGCGAGTGGCGAAACGGATTTCCCCTGCATGAGTGGTGAACGGGTTGGGTTGGGACGTGTCTATGTTCGACTCGATAAGAAGCTGGATTTCAATTCCTGGTGCGATGCGTTAGCGGCGGGTCGAAGTTACGTGAGTGACGGCAGAACTCATCTGATGGAATTTGCAGCGTCCTCGTCGACAACTCAACAGACTGTTGAAGCAGGAACCAATAACAGCGAGTTGAAGCTGACAGCTCCGGGCACCGTGAAATTTCACGTCAAAGTTGCTGCGTTGTATGACGACAGACGCAAGCTGCCGGTGGAGCTGATCGTCAACGGCTTTCCGGTCGCTACTCAGGACATCAGCAGCGACGGTGTTGAGCAGACGTTGACCTTCGAACACGCGCTTGAGAAAAGCTCTTGGGCCGCGGTCCGTGTGTTTCCCGGCGCGCATACGAATCCCGTGTTTGTGATGGTCGATGAGAAGCCGATTCGGGCCAGCCGACTGAGTGCTCAATGGTGTCTGAAAAGTGTCGAGCAGTGCTGGAAAGCGAAAGCACATACGTACCGAGCCGATGAACGGGCGACGGCTGAAGCAGACTACGAGACGGCAAAAAATGTGTTCCGCAGCATCGTGGAGGAGTCTCGGTAGACTCGAGGCTGGTCACTCATCAGCTGCGTATAACGGGCTGGCATCCGTCGCCAGTTTTGAAACCGGAAGGACAAAGAGTGTCTTTCTCAGACTCTGACCATGAATTCGTTGCACTGTCGAAGACGACTGCGGCGATTTGTGGAGGGAACATTTCAGAGTTAAACGAAGCACAGAGATCGTTGAACAAACAGTCCCGAACTCCGCAACCGAAACCAATGGTGTAATTCTCGCCTGTCAGGCTCGTCCGCAGTCACACGTAAACGTGTGTCGCGCAGTGGGCTGTACGCTGATTTACTCGACGTTCCCCTCTGCCCGAGTATTATCAGCACGATGCTGATCCTTCTATTGGTCGCCGAAAGTTATTGAGCCATCCGCTACTGAGCCATCAGGCACCGAGCCCTGTCGTACCGAGCACGAGCGGCGATCAGCGAGTCTTATTTAGCGATGGTCGAACCACGGGAACGCTCCCAAGTGCAAACATAATGACTTCTTCGCCGTGGATGGTGCTGATGTCGTGATGCAGGCTGATCGTTTTCGCCCCGGTGATTGTTTCGATCAGAGACTCCAGCGTTGGGCGAGCGATCTCGATCAACTGTGTACGCACGTCTTTGAGAAGATCTCGACCTCGTTCCGGTGCCATAGTCTGCACAAGATGCTGTTCAGCGGCCGTCAGAACGCCCTGCAGACGAACCAGCAACAGATCGTCGATCAGAAAACAGCGGACCTCTTTTGGACCGCGGCCCATGTATTCCTGTTCAAATCGCGAGATGCCCTCGCAGACGGCCGCTTCCATTTCGCCCTGAGTCATCATCATCAGCACCCCGTTGAAGCAAAATTGAAGGCATTAAAACCGATGGAAGAAATCACAAGCTGGCGGCTGTATACATCGAGTTTGGCGTCTTCGTTATGGTTGTATCTTAGCGACATGACCAGTTGATTGATATGCGTTAGAAAGATGTGTTGAGAGGCACCAGCAAAACCGAGACAGGCACCCTTGGCGATCCCATTTCTCCATGATTCCGGGATCTCTGCGGGAGCCAGTCCCGATGTTGTTAGCCGTTCCAAATAAAATTCTCATGCCTTCCGTTTCCGTTGGTTCCCAACCGCATATCTTTTTACGAGCCACAACGTGACATCTCCCAGCTCAGGTCATGACGAGTACGCTTTTATTCTTACCTGGGATGGAGCCAGTTGGCGTGACGTAGTACGGTTGCGTCAGGGCCACGTGACCACGATCGGTCGCTCGGCAACGAATCGGATTGTCCTTGAAGATGATGCCAGCAGCCGAAATCACTGCGAGATCTTCTTCTCCGACGGTGAATGGCGCCTGCGTGATCTGAAGAGCCGGAACGGCACGAGCGTTCGCGGAAAGACCGTCTCCGGCGATTTCACGTTGCAGTCGGGTGACGTGATCAGCATCGGTGAATGTCGACTGGCATTTACTACAAGTCTGGAATCAGCGCCGGTTTCTCCGCCCGGATTGCCAGGGGCACCGGGTGAGCGGGCGACGTCGCCGACGCAAACGGCCGTCAGCCATGAACGCGAGCCCAGCATTCTGCATCGAACGGCGAAACCTGAATTCCTGTCCCCAGGCGCGGCCTCAGGAAGTGCCCTCAATTATGGTGCTGAGCTGGCCAAGCTGTATGGACTTGGACTTGAAATGGGGGCCGCCAAAACTCGCCAGCAACTGACCGATGTTGTCCTCGTCAGCCTCGCCCGTGAAACGGTGGCCAGCATCTCTGCCATTCTGCTTGCGTCGCAGGAAGCCAGCGGCCCGCCGATGCCATCTGACCTTCAGGTTGTCGCCTATCACAGCTTGAAAGATCTGCCCTATCGACGAGTCTCCGACAACCTTTCCCGCGTTGTTCTCTCTCGCCGCGAAGCCATCCTCGCGCGCGACGTTGGTGATGATCGTCAATTGTCAGTGTTTGACAGCCTCGGAGAAATGAAGGCTCTCAGTGTCATCTGTGCGCCAATCACCTCGGCCGAACGCGTTCTCGGATTGATTCATCTGTACTCGACGAATCCTGACAATCCGCTGGATAAACATGATCTCGAATTTACACTCGCAGTGGCCAATCAGCTCGCCGTTTCACTTGGGCACCTTCACGAACGCGACTCGCTTCAAACCGGCCTGGCTCAGGCTCGCAGTGTTAACGAATCTCTGCGCTCTCAATTGTCGCAGGAACAAAACCTGATCGGCGAAACCGCCAGCATAACAGAGCTGAAGGAACGTATCTCGCTGATCGCCGAAACTCACGCCAATGTTTTAATTCGTGGTGAGAGCGGCTGTGGAAAAGAACTGATCGCGCGAAGCATTCATTCGCTTAGCCCACGAAAAGATGCGCCGTTTATCTGCATCAATTGTGCGGCGTTGAATGAAAGTCTTCTGGAGAGTGAACTGTTTGGCCACGAAAAAGGCGCCTTTACCGGCGCGGTGGATCGCAAAATCGGTCGATTCGAACAGGCGGATGGCGGAACGTTATTCCTTGATGAAGTCGGCGAAATGAGTCCTTCGATTCAGGCAAAGTTCCTGCGAGTTCTGGAGGGCTATGCGTTCGAACGTATTGGTGGCCGCAAACCGATCCAGGTGAATGTTCGCATCGTGGCCGCCACGAATCGAGATCTCGAAGAAGCCGTCGAAGATGGCGACTTCCGTAAAGACCTCTATTTTCGCCTGCAGGTGGCTGAGATCACGGCCAGCCCGCTTCGTGAACGTCGAGATGATATTGAATTACTGGCCAACGCTTTCCTAAAGAAGTTTGTCGAGAAAACCGGTCGCGTCATCAAGGGCTTCACAGACGACGCGATGCAGATCCTGCGGGAATACAACTGGCCGGGCAATGTTCGAGAGCTTCAGAACACGATCGAAAGAACTGTAATTCTCTGTCGAAACGAAGTCGTTCGCGTTTCCGACATTCAGTTGTCCAGCCTGGGCAGTCGTCCTGCAGCCCCGGTCATTGATCGTGGTACTCCCGGAGAATACCGTGAAGTTTCAATGGCCGATGTTGAACAGGAACATATCCTGAAAACCCTGGAACACACCGGTTGGAACAAGTCGAAGTCCGCTCAGATCCTGGGAATCGAGCGATCAACTCTGGATCGAAAACTGAAGCGATATCATGTCCCTCGACCTCTGACAGACTGACCATGCCTATTTCATTTCAGTGCCCGCATTGTGGCCGCCGAACTCGAGTCGCAGACGATCTTGCCGGGCGACGCATCCGATGCCCGGGCTGCAAAGAACCGGTGTCCGTACCCAGCGAAGAAATCATAGACGTCGAAGACGTTCAGATTGCAACGCCACAGCCAGCCCGGCGAACCCGTCGACCGTTTGAAGAAGAGGCAGAACGAAAAGCGGCTCCACGACCGACGAAATCCATCACGCTCGACAACAATTCACAGGCCTCAAATCCGGGCGGAGTTCGAGTCAACATTCTGAAGTACTGGAGTTCCTTTCCTCGCTGGCCCACGATCTCGATTGTCGCGACATCCCTGTTTGCACTGGGAGCCTTGCTCCACAAAGGCATGCTGGTCGGCGCGATCATCAGCGGAATCCTTATGTGGTTGTACTGGACTCGTGTTCGAGAGCACTTCCTGCACGGCTGCGCGTTACCGGGAGTTATCGTGTCTGTTGAAAACCAGTTGGTCGCATTCTGCACAGATCTGACGACAGGGGATGGCAACTATCCTGCGGTTCGAATTCTGCGTCAGCCGATTCACAGTATGTGCGATGGCCCGCCTAAGAAAAACCAGCGTGTGGTCGGGGTCGCGGTCTAACAACCGGCTCCGGATCAGAATGACCACTGGGCGACATTTCATCCCAAGATCGCCAGTTGCGTGACAACAGACCAGCATGCCGTCCGGGCAACATTCGATTCCATTGAGGAGAGTGACTGGCAGGAACTGATTGATTTCCTTCAGGAAATCCCACGCAAGACAGAAGGATTGCATCGATGCTGGTAGTAGATGCCGGGATTTTCCGCTCGGCAAAACCCCGGCTATGTTCGCGATGGTGGCCAGTTGATTGAGTCATCGAGATTACTAAGAAGTAGGCTTCAGTGGCTTGTCTTTCCGGGGAACGACAACGGGGCTTCTCGATGCTTCAGTTAATCTACACCAGTGAAGCGAAAAACAACTTCTCGCCCGGTGAACTGCAGAACCTGCTGCTGACCGCACGACGCAATAATGACCGTGACGCCATCACGGGCATGTTGCTTTACGAGGATGGTACGTTCCTGCAGGTTCTTGAGGGTGAAAACGAAGTTATCGAATCCACCTACCAGCGAATTGCCGCCGACAAGCGACACCACAAGATCATGCTGATTGCCCGCTTCGAGATCGACCACAGATCGTTTCACGACTGGGAGATGGGCTTCTTTGATGCCTCTGGCGGTAAACTATTACAACTGCCGGGCTACAGTAATTTCCTGAACAAGAAAACGGTGGAACTCGAGAACCTGGAAGACGGCGATAAGGCTCGGGAAGTTCTCCTGAACTTTAAGCTGGGTGCGTGGCACCGACATTCATCGCCCTTGCACGCAGCGAATCCACACCACTCCTCAACGCACCACGAATTCTAGCATACGGGCGGCTATCGACGAACCTCAGGCGGCTTGCGAAGGTGCTGAACCCAAGCGGGCGGCACATTCAGCCAGACATTGTCTCGGCGGATGCGACAGCGGTCGCAATGTGCTTGTAATGTATCATCAATCGAACTGATCCGAATTCTTTCTGCGCCGCGCGTGACAATCTTTCGAACGGGCCTCACGTACATGTATTCGAAATAGCTGAGAACTCCACCAGGCTTCAACAACCGGAAGTAGGTATCGGTTATCGAAGTCACAAGTTCTGCGGGGAAGTTATTCAGAGGAAGTCCGGAGATCACAAAGTCGTAGGGTTCCTGTGCAACGAAGTCCTGCACCGGCAGTTGGTGAATTGTCGCCTGGGCTCGAACTCTCTGCCATTCCGTCTCGTTTTCAAAACGCTCTCTGAGGATTGCGACGAACTCTTCGTTCAGCTCAACCAGATCAAAAATATCGTGAGGCTGAAGAAATTTCACGATCGACTCAGTCACCGGCCCGGTTCCTGGTCCGATTTCCAGCACGCGCACAGGAGTGGCAGAACTTCGTGCGGCCAGAAAACGAGTCATGGATCGTGCAAGAAATCGACTGCTGGGAGCAATCGCGCCGGTCGTTTCGAACCGCTGTCGAAACTGGCGAAAGAAGGCTGACTGGTTCTTCAGGGCGGAAAGCATAGTCGCCTGTCAATCAATCCATGAATGAAGAAACCCGGCCAGAGATTTGGCCGGGCTTCGAATGCATTCAGCGTATCAATCAAATGCGAGAGGGGGGAGTTGAACCCCCACGCCGTTTAAGGCACAGGATCCTAAATCCAGCGCGTCTGCCAATTTCGCCACTCTCGCTGCTGATGCCAGTCTCAACACCTTGAAACAACTTTCACAGTGCTGATAATGCGGAATGGTGCCAAGTCGGCGTCGCGAATTCAACTGTCGACACACAATGTGCGCAAGGTTCGCCGCGATTCTCTTCTTTTCAGGACGATTATTCTGGTTTGCCCAATCCTGGAAAGCTGAAACGCCTGCCATAAGTCCTCAACAGACATGGATGCAATCAGGCGTTCTGGAACGACGAGGCCATCTGCTCAATCTGATCGAGGAGAGCATTTATCTCATCTTCTAGTCGTGGCAAGGCCTGTTTCGCCTCGTCAAGATTGCCTGACGCCACGGAAAGTTCGAGGGTCTTTGCATAATCCCGCAGACGATTCCCGGCGAGATTGCCAGCACAGCCTTTGATGGTGTGTGCGACATTCTTTGCAGCCTGAGCGTCGTTAGCAGAGAGAGCAGTACTAAAGGCGGCAATGTGTCGAGGGGCATCGTCGCGGAAAGCACCAGCCAGAATTTCGATCAGTTCCTGATCGCCACCGACCCGGCTCATTAGTTCTTTACGGTTCAGAATTGCTTCAGAGGAAGCATTGACGGGCAGATCGGCAACAGACCAGGCAGAAGCTACTTCTGCCGCAACCACTGCATTCAATTCTTTGTCAGTCGGTTCGCTGTTATCGTTCAGAAGAACTGAATTCGCCCCAGGCTCTTGTTCCAACTGCAAAGGCAACGGCAACTGCAGATAGTGAGACAACGTTCCGTACAACCCGGCAAAGGAAATCGGTTTCGTTACAAAATCATCCATTCCGCAGAATAAACATTTCTCCCGATCTCCGGCCATTGCATTGGCCGTCAGTGCAAGAATCGGCAGGCGATGCCCTGCCCTTGCTTTCCGTTCTGCCTTTCGAATCAACCGTGTTGCCTCATAACCATCCATTGTCGGCATCTGACAATCCATAAGGACGGCGTCGAACGTTTCGGTATTGAGAACTCGCACGGCTTCACTGCCATCGGCAGCAATCGTGACCTCAAATCCGTCTTTGGCAAGCACCCTCATCATCAGTTGCTGGTTGACAAAATTATCTTCGACAACCAGTAGTCGACCTCGCGATTCCTGAAGCTGCGAAACCTGTTCGGCCGCGACTGGAGTGGTCGACACTTCCTCAACGGCTGCATCCAGCGCAAGAATCGTCTCCAGCAACTCAGACTGCTTCACTGGCTTAGTCAGATAAGCACAGATCTTTGCGTTCTCAAGACGACTACGGTGGTGAGCCGCATCGGACGAACTCAACAGAATCACCCTCGTTTCGCGTGCGCAAGACAGACTGGCGATCATTTCAGCGACTGCAAATCCATCCATTTCCGGCATATGAACGTCCAGCAGAACAAGGCTGAATTGATTGCCGGATCGGTCGGCCGCCTCAAGCGTTTCGCGAACTAGCCGTCCCTGGTCGACGGTTTCTACGTCCATTCGCCAGACTGTCAGAATCTCCTGCAGGATCAGACGGTTCGTCGGATTGTCATCAACGACAAGAACTCGTTGTCGAGGCAGGGAATCGCACTTCTGATCCGGTGAATTTGCAATCTCCTTCGTGGCTTCATCAAGCGGTATTCGGAACGAGAACGTACTTCCTGCTCCGGGTAGACTCCGGACGCGAATTCGACCGCCCATCAGATCCACAAGTCGAGTACAGATCGCAAGTCCCAGGCCTGTGCCACCGTAGTGTCGCGTTGTGCTTCCGTCAGCCTGAACGAAAGCTTCGAAGATGGATTCCTGTCGCTCCAGCGGGATGCCAATACCCGTATCTCGAACCGAGAATTCCAATTCGCGGCGATTCTGTTCCGTTGTGATATCAGCAACAGTCACTGCAACTTCACCATGGTGCGTAAACTTGATGGCATTGCCGACCAGATTGACCAGTACCTGACGAATTCTTCCTGCGTCACCCAGCAAATGACGCGGCACTGTCGGCAGGAATCTGCAGGTCAGTTCCAGCCCTCTTTGTTCCGCCCGCAAACCCAACAGCTTCATTGCATTTCCGACGACTTCGCGAGGTTCAAACTCGGTCTTATCGATCTGTAGCATGTTGGCTTCGATCTTGGAGAAATCGAGAATATCATTGAGAACTGTCATCAGAGCCTCCCCCGACGACACGACCAACTCAAGGTTTCTTCTCTGCTCTGCAGAAATCGGTGTCTGAAGCAACAACTCCGTCAGCCCCAGAATGCCATTCATCGGAGTCCGGATTTCATGACTCATGTTCGCCAGAAACTCACTCTTGGCGCGACTTCCCTGCTCCGCCGCATCACGGGCAACGATGAGCTCTGCATTCAGATCACTCAGCGATTCCGCTTGTTTTCTTAGCTCGCGACTCAACTTCGCCCGTTGTCTCAACTCGGCCTGCATAACCCCCACAGTGCTACTGCTACCCATCACCGTCAGCAGTAGCGTCATCGCAAATCCAAGGACCGCAGACCGAGCCCAGAGAATCGACGCAACCCACTCGAAGCCATCAAAATCAACACCGACGATTCCATCAGGCTGTCCGTGCTGATCAAAAATCGGAGCGTAAGAACTAACCCACGTCCCCCAGCGATCGGTGTACGGCACATCGTCGAAGTATGTGCCGGGAGTATCACTGCGAAGTGCGGCTAGCAGAAGTGGCGAAGGATCCTCGTAGATCTCCCCGATCGGTGTTCGCTGTTCGCGAGGCTCGTCGATGGTTCCGTTGTTGTTATAATCTGTCTCAGAATCCACAAGCAGCCGCAGATTCCCATCCTTGCAGCGTCTGATCGAGTAAACATCATCAACGGTTTTACTCAAACTCAGCCACTTAACTTCTTTGTTCAGCAGCATCAGATAGGTCGGATCGTCTGCCGGTGTGACTTCGGAAATATTATAGTGACCGTGCTCACGCATCTCATCGGCGTAGCCCGTCGCAAATCCGTCAATCGAACTGCGCAATTGCGCGCGTTCAGTCTCCCCACATCTTATCGCGAGATAAACGCTGCCGCAGATCAGAATCATCGCTGAACTTCTGAGAGCGCCACGCTGCCTTCTGTCGAACGAACGACTGAAAAAATAGTGATCAGCCAGCAGTACCCCAAAGAGCGTCAGGACTGCAAATGTAATTACGTCAAGATTCCATTGCAGGATCAGATTCAACATGGAGCAGGCTACTCGAAACAAAGGCCCCGGATCGCCTTTCAGCAAACCGTTGAACAACAAGTACGGGATCCCCGACGAGATTAATCTCACCGTAGTGAACGGCAGGATCTCTTCTCAGACATTGGCATTCGATCGAAGAGACCCAACATGACAAATGTGTTGTCCACTTCCTGATTGCAGCGTTTTTTGTTCTGTTTGGCCCAAATTCGAACTGATAACCACACCTCTCAACACGCTCAGCGTGAGCCTCGTGTCAAAGCACGCGATCTGAAAT
>CAIJTV010000084.1:0-11658 GCA_903823635.1 uncultured Planctomycetaceae bacterium | reverse complement strand
CCCCTGCGATCCTCCGCGCCCTCTGCGTTCAAAAACAGTTACTCATTCTTTGATCGACTTCTTTCTGTGATTCCTCTGTGACCTCCGTGGTGAACAAAGAATCTCCAGCCGCAAAGTTTCATAGAGTTGACAAACGAAAAGAGCCCGGGACGAGTCATCGTCCCGGGCTCTTTGTGTTTCATGATGACCGTGTCAATTACTTGCGAGCGTTCATCGTTGCCAGAGAGGCTTGCACCAGTCGGCGAGACTGGACAGCTCCGCGAATGGCATTCTGGAATGCTCCGGCATCGGCGACGCCTGACAGCAGCATAATGGTCTGGCCATTGGCCGCTTTGAGGCGGATGTCGGCCGCTCGGAAGAATGACTGCCCTGGCAGTTCATCCAGTTCGACACTCGTGATGTCATTCAGGTCAACGCTGCTGGTTCGTTCGCTGCCCATGGTTGACCAGATCTGCACAGATCGGTTCGTCAGGATGTAACGCGATCCGAGACGATTCAGCAGGAACAAAAGCAATCCCAGCGGAGCGAGCGGCAGGCCAAAGATCAGATAGGACAGTTTAACACCGCAGATTTTCGCGGGGACTGAATCCAGAAGCTGCCCGATGAGTCTGCCGAGAGCCGTAGCACCAATGGACGGAAATTCCGTCATGATACGAGATTCAAGAGTCGGGCTGACGCCAGCGATAGCCTGAACGGACATGGTGAACCTGTGAATTTGCAAGGCAAAACAATTTTCCCGGACAGGCGTCTTGAGACACCGTCTAACGTCCTGAGAACTTACCACGGTCCAGCCTGATTTTCCATCGCACTCGCTGAGCGGCACGCCCTTTCGTGGCATTGAGAGATCCCAGCAGGCTCAAAATTCACCAGAATCTGTCGGTTAATGGCCTATTTGGGACTTACTGGCTCGGTTGCGTCCCGAAGTCCATTCAGACGAGGAAATGCCCGCCAAGTCCGCTCATTCCGAACCGGAGGTTTTTTCGAGACTGATCAGAGCTGACCAGCCACTTTGGGATTTGGAATTCTGTACAGCGGATGTTAGCCTGTTCCCCTCAGCATTCTCCGTAAATTGCAAGCCCTTTTTCTTCGGACGCACCCTGGTCTCCGGACCTTGATCACTCTCCGCAGGAGTTCTTCTGACGTGAGGTGACAGGCTCAGAGCCGATCAAGAGATCAGACTATGCAGTCGCCAGTGGCAGCACAGGATTTCTTCGACCTGATCGCAAAGAGCGGTCTGCTGACGGCTGCGCAGGTCAGGAAGGTTCAGGATAAGCTCCAGTTGGATGAGGATGCATCAGCCGAAGAGACAGCTCGGCGAATGGTTAAAGAAAAACTGCTGACGCCATTTCAGGCCGAACGACTTCTGGAAGGTCGATATCGAGGACTCGTCATCGATCGATATCGGATTCGTGAGCTGCTGGGCTTCGGCGGGATGGGCTGTGTGTTCATCGCCGAAGATCCGGACGAAGATCGCAAAGTGGCTCTGAAAGTGATGTCCACTGAGCATTCTCTTGATGCCGGAATGTTGGCGCGGTTGAAGCTGGAAGCCGTAGCTGGGATGAAGTTAACTCATCCGAATATCATCAAGACCTATCGTCTCGATTCAACCGGGGCCGTTCATTATCTCGTCATGGAATTGGTACGCGGTATCAGTCTGCACGAACTGGTGGCTCTTTATGGAGCGATCAAGTGGCCGATGGCCTGCGACATTATTTTGCAGATTGCCGAAGCCCTGCAGTCGGCTCATGATCAGGGAATTATTCATCGCGATATCAAGCCGGCCAATTTTCTGATCGAACAAACAGGCGTCGCCCGAATTCTGGACTTTGGTCTGGCCTTGTTGAAGGATGGCGGTGACGAAGAGTTTTCTTTGTCGATGGTGTTTGGTCACGACTGTCTGGGAACGCCGGACTACATCGCACCGGAACAGATTGTCGACAGCAGCAAGGTCGACAATCTCGCGGACATTTACAGTCTTGGTGCAACGTTCTTTGTGGCTTTGACGGCTCATGTGCCGTTTCCGGAAAAGACCAACAAAGCCAAACTGGATGCTCACCGACACAAGTCGGCCCGGCATGTGAGTGATTTAAAGAAAGACATTCCTCGCGAAGTTGGCGATATTGTCGCACGCATGATGGAGAAGGACCCTGCGAAACGATTTCAGTCGATGACTGAGGTGGCGGAAGCTCTTCGACCGCATGCCAAACGGAAAACGATCTCGTTTGATTTTCGCGAACTGGTCACATTGCGAGCGAAGCAGGCGAAAGCTCGAGCAGAAACTCAGGGGAAGAAAGCGGCCGCCGCCCCGAAATCGTCCATTACTTCCTCGACCGGATGGCTGCAGGCGAATAGTCATCACTTTGCCGATGGAACCAGTGGATTCGGGAAGGTGGAAACTCCGCCACTCCGGTCGAATGATTCAGAATCAGTTCGATCGGAATCTCCGAGGCCATCGTCGACGGCTCCGATTCGTCCTGTTGCATTCAAGGGGCCTGCTCCCTCCGGGTGGCGACTGGAGTTTAAGGGTGGCAAGCAACGCGTTCCGCTGGTGAAAAGTCGGAATCTTGTGGGTTCCGGGTATTCTGCCGACGTTCGTGTGCCGGAAGAGAAAGTAGACGCGACCCAGTGCTGGATTGAGTTCAATGGCCAGAATTGGCAGCTTCGTCAGGAATCCCGCATTCACCCAACTTATGTGAATGGCTCGGCGGAAGCCTACTGCCAATTAAGACATGGAAGTCGATTGTCCTTTGGTGGCAAAGTCCAGTTGCGGCTGATTAATCTGACTCAGGAGCAGGACCATCGCCGTCGCCTGACGATTGCCTTGACCTTGATTGTCCTGGCCTCAGCGGCCGGAGCGGCCGCATTCTTTCTGATGCGATAATCAGGCTCGCGACATCAGCGAAAAGACTGGGTGCCTGGAACGAACGGGCCGAGTGTCTACAATCGCGAAAGGTAGAGGGCCGAATGAAGGTTCGGTCCCCCCAGTACGTGGCAGATTGTCGGAGATTTTCTTCGCCGTCCGGTTGGTGTTGGTAGAAGATTTGAGGCAGACTGCGGCACGATTGGCTTCCGTCACTGCTGTGTGAGCTGGTGCTGACAGTGGTGTTTAGTTTGAACATTCACGGAGAACGAAGATGAAGACGTTGTGGCGATCACTCTGTGTGGCGTCTGGGTTATGTGTGGCCCTGTCGGCCACTCTGGCGGCGGCTGAAGAAAGTGTTGTGTTGGGAGAAGACGATACGCTGACTTCTGGTATTCCCGGAACGGGAACGCTGACGAATGAGCAGATTGAAGAGTGGCTGGCAAATCCGGTCAATCATGAGCCTCTGAAGGTGACCCTGCCTCTCGGCATGAATCTTGGGGAATCGCAGATTAAGGGACTCGACAAGAATCCTCTGACTCGTGCCAAGATCGAGCTGGGGCGACAGTTGTACTTTGACACGCGATTGTCTGCCGACAATACGGTCAGTTGTGCCTCATGCCATCATCCTCAGGAAGGTTATTCTCGCCACACCGCGACCGGTGTAGGCATCAACGGTCAAAAAGGCGGACGTAATTCACCAGTGAGCTACAACCGTATTCTGAGTGGTCCACAGTTTTGGGATGGTCGAGCTGACTCATTGGAAGCTCAGGCGGTTGGCCCGATTCAGAATCCGATCGAAATGGGTTACACGCATGAAGCTTGTGTAACAGCATTGAAAGATATTCCGGGCTACGCGATGCAGTTCGAAAAGATCTTCCCTGGCGAAGGGTTAACCATCGATGGCGTCGGTAAGGCGATTGCGTCTTTCGAGCGAAGTCTGGTTACAGGGCCTTCACCTTATGACTATTACGAAGCCTACAAGCGATTTGCCTCTTTGGCGGAAGAAGACCTGGCAGAGCTGAAGGATGATTCCCCTGATACTTATGCTCAGTATGAGCAGCTTCAGATTCAGGTGCAGACCAATCCGATGTCAGACAGTGCGGTCCGAGGATTTGATCTTTTCTTCAGTAAGCGAGTCGGTTGTACGGCGTGTCATGTCGGAGCCAATCTGGCTGACGAGCAGTACCATAACCTCGGAATTGGTATGTCTGCGAAGGAGCCGGATCTGGGCCGATTTGCTGAAACCAAAGTGGAAAAAGACAAGGGTGCGTTTAAGACGCCAACCGTTCGCAACGTTGCGTTGTCAGCTCCTTACATGCACGATGGAAGTCTGCAGACGCTGGAAGAAGTCGTTGAGCACTACAACAAGGGCGGCGACAAGAACAAATGGCTGAGCGACAAGATCGTGCCGCTCAAGCTGACGCCACAGGAGAAGATCGACCTCGTTGAGTTTATGCGAGCCTGCACGGGGACATTTCCGTTTGTCTCGACAGCTCGTTTGCCACAGTAAATAAGCTGCGGAAACAAAAACAGAAGATCGCTAAATGCAGAACGCCCCTGAGAAATCTCAGGGGCGTTCTTCGTTGGCCAACGAATCAGAAGCTGCCACTCAGGATGGTTGTCAGGCCAACGTTGATCTCGACCTTTGAGCCTGCTGCGACAGCTGGAACCCTGCCGCCTCGCTCATTTGTTAGTTCAAGCTTCGCTCGGCCGAGAGTGATGACCGTGCTGCCGACTTGAGTTCCGTTGACGAAGAATGATGCCGTCAGACCATTGAGGCCGCGAAGGTTCTCGGCTTCGACAGAGAAGTTTGTACGGCTGGCAGACTGGTCGAGCTTGGCTTTTCCTTTGGCGACGGCAGGGCCTGCAGCCGTTGGTTTCAGGGTGGCGTTCAGAAGGGTTCGAGGTCCCTTAGCAAAAACATCAGCAGCGCTGGAAAGAACACCGGCAACGATCAGCATCACAATGGCACGACGAAGAATACTCATTTTTTGAACTCCGGATTTGGTGACTTCAGGAAACAGCATTGTTTGAAAATTGAAACACCGCGGGATTCTGCGGCAATTCAGCCTAACGAGATTGCGAGTGATTTCGCGTCTTCTCGTCCTCTGCCAGAAGGAGCGAAATCCGCTGAGCACATCCGCCAAAGAATTTTCCAAAGTTCTTCAAATGCCTGATATCCAGGGAAGTTCCTGAGATTTTGAGGCGGGTTGGCGGCAGAAATGCAGCTACCCTTCTAAGAGTTGTATATCGTGATATGACTCTGTTCCGGGGGATCTCCAGTGACCGACAATTCCGCATCTGAGCCGTCCGATGGTTCATTGCTTCGTCGCCTTCGAAAAGGGGAACAGGACGCTGCAACGCGTCTGTACCTCCGCTACGCGAAGCGACTGCATGGGTTGGCGACGGCTCAGACCGGGCAGGATCTGAAATCAAGAGTTGATGCCGAAGATATAGTGCAGTCCGTGTTTCGAACGTTCTTTCGGCGTGCTCAGGAAGGACATTACGAGGTTCCGGATGGCGAAGAAATCTGGAAGCTCTTTCTGGTTATCGGACTTCACAAGATCAGAGACGCCGCTGTCTTTCATCGAGCTGCCAAGCGAAACGCGGGGCGGACCACGGCCCTGGTTGGTGCTGGAGAATCAGTTGATCCTCCGGCTGCCGATCAGATGGCGGCGACAACATTGCGAATGGTCATTGACGAGATTCTGCTGAACCTCAATGACAGTCAAAAGGAGATCGTCACCATGCGAATGGAAGGCGCTCAGGTGGATGAGATTGCTCAGGCGACAAAGCGTTCGCATCGTACAGTAGAACGCACGCTGCAAAAGTTTCGAGAGTTATTGCAGAAGCAGATTCAGGAAGAACCCCGATCCAGGAGCGAGCAGGAATGACTGGCGGCGCCGAGAGCCTGTTTGGCGGAATCGAAGACATTATTGAGTCCTACGAAGATGCGTCTGCATCCGGACGCCCTGTCCGTATTCGTGACTATCTGCCTGGCAAGGATGATCCTGCCCGGCTGCAGGTGCTACAGGAGCTGATCCGTGTTGAGATGGATCGTTCTTTTCGCAATGGGATTCCGATTGCTCTTGAAGATTATCGAGCAGAGTATCCTGAACTTTTCGTCTCGCCGAAGATCCTCGCGCCGCTGGCCTTTGAAGAGTATCGACTGCGGTTGATGTCGGCTGAACCGGTCGACTCAGGAATTTTTTCCCGGAAGTACAATGTCGATACGAGTCAGTGGCCTAAGTCCGCTGCGAACTCACAGAAGACGGCTGAGACCGAACTGGATTCCGGTGTGCGAATCCGTTTGTCTCCGGGTGAAGCATTGTTGGATTTTCAGATCGTTGGTGAGCTGGGCCGAGGTACGTTTTCCCGAGTCTATCTGGCACGTCAGGTGTCCCTGTCGGGACGTCTCGTTGTGCTCAAAATTTCTTCCGTGCGTCTTCGCGAAGCTGAGCGTCTGGCGCGGCTGCAGCATACGAATATTGTTCCAATCTATTCGGTGCATGAATATCAGCAGCATTCCGTGCTGTGTATGCCATGGTTTGGGTCGGCAACACTCAAAGACGTGATTGAAACATTGCGGTCTTCGACACAACCCAAAGATGGCGGCTCATTGCTGAGCACGGTCACGGCATGTGATTCGAAGACACTGCTGGCAATGGCATCGTTGCCTGGGAAAGCGAAGGCGGAGCGTCAAAGTTCGGCTGTCAGCGAGTCGGAAACGTTGATGAGTGCTTCTCGATCTCCGTTGGCTGGGCTCAACCTTGAGCAGTCTGCCTTGTGGATCGTTCGGCAGCTGGCAGAAGGTCTGCAGCATGCTCATGCCAAAGGGATACTCCATCGTGACCTGAAGCCTGCCAATGTGCTGCTGACAGAAGATGGACAACCCATGATTCTGGACTTCAACCTTGCTGCGGAAGCTGAAGACTCGGTGGCAACGGATGAAATTGCTGGCGGCACATTGCCGTATATGAGCCCTGAACAGATCGCTTCCATCGATTCATTTCGCAGCGTCAACGTGGCTTCCGATGTGTATTCACTGGGCGTTATTCTGTTTGAATTGCTGACCGGTCGTCTGCCTTTCTCGAAGAATGAGGGCGATCGAAAGGCAATGATTGCGGAAAGATGGGCCGCCTCAATTGTCCCACGTCGGATCGTGCCGCGGCTGTCTGTCGATGCCGAGTCGGTCATTCAAAAGTGTCTGGCACCGGATCCTGCACACCGCTATCAGACAGCTCAGGAATTGTCGGACGATCTGGACAGGCATTTGCATCATCTGCCATTTCGATATGCGGCCAACAGATCTTTGGGCGAACGACTGCGCAAGTGGGGCCGCCGGCATCCACGAATCGCGTCCGTGTCCGGTGTTGTTGTGCTGAGCATTGCGGCGTTGTTGGGCATGGGAACTCTTTGGTGGCAGGGTCAACATCAACTGCAGATTGTTTCACTCAGGCAGCAGTACGGTGAATTCACTCGGCAGGTTCCGCAGCTTCACGCAGTGGCGTATTCAGCCGCCATCGGCGACGGCTCTCGTGATCTCGCCGTGCAAAACCTGAAGTCTGCACTTACCCCGTTCGGTGTTAGCAGTCCGGGCGAATCAGAAGCTGCGATGGCCCGGTTTTCCGGGGCCATTTCCGGCGACGAGGTTCTTCGGCTGAGTCGCGAAATTCAGGAACTGACGCTCTTTTTGAAGAAACTTGAAAGCAACAAGGATGCTTCAGAAAGTGTTACGCAGCAGTCAGCAACTCAAAATTCTGACGATTCGGGTTTGAGTCAGAGTGACAGCGTTGATGACTATTTGAAAGCGACACAACTGGTCTTCGATCATCGATTCGCGGAAGCCATGGGACTGCTGCAGGCCTTAAGTGATCGTTATCCAGATCGTTTTCCGATCTTGTTTCTGCGTGGGATCCTGGAACGGCTCCAGGGAGATCAGGAGGCTGCGGAATCATTGTTGACGGCGGCGATTGCTCTTGAACCAAACATTGCCCAGACGTGGTATCAGCGCGGGGCCGGTCGATTTCTTCGCAAGAAGTATGCAGAGGCCATCAGTGACTTCAGTCGGGTTCTGCAGATTGATCCCAGCCTTGATCAGGCTCGTGTGGCTCGAGCGATGGCCGGCCACGCTGCTGGAAGAATGCCTGAAGCTCTGGAGGATCTGAATGTTGCCATTCAACATGAATTCAGTGAAACGCGAATCTGGTTCCTGCGGTCCGCTGTGCATCAACAGTTGGGAAATCAGGAAGCCGCTGCGAAGGATCTTGAGGAGGGTTTACGTCGTACACCAAAGGACGATCGCAGTTGGGTTGCTCGCGGTTTGGCTCGTCTGCCAAATCAACCTGAAATGGCTCGGGCTGATTTTCTTGAAGCGATGAAACTTAATCCGACATCGCATGATGGCTATCGGAATCTTTCGATGGTGCTGTCGGAGTACCTGAAGCAGCCCGATGAGTCAGTGCGAGTGATTAGTGAGGCATTGATTCATCATCCTGAAGATGCCTATCTTTGGGCTGGGCGTGCTGTTCTGCACGCCCGAGCGGGGCGACGTGCTGAGGCAATTCAGGATGCTGTGGAGGCTCGAAAGTTGTCCAGCGACCCGTTGTTGATTTACATGGTTGCCTGCGTCTACTCCTTAACTTCGACGCAATCAGAGTCTGACCGGGTCGATGCATTAAAATCTCTTGCGGAGAGTCTCAGGGACGATGCGACTCTGTTAACCGTAGCTGCGGCGGATCCTGATTTGGCCGCGATCAGGCCGTTGCCACAGTATTCAGAAGTCCTTCAGGCCGCCCGTACGCTCATTCGTCCGATTCCCTGAACGTTGGATATTGAGGTCGTTGCGAAAAAATTTATTTTTCGTGGCGGATTTTCGTCTCGGCTTTCGCTTCCCACAGGGATAACCATGCTTGTGGAAGGGATTCCCATGCGCTTTACAATCAGTAAAAATGGGGTTCCGAGGAAAACTGGGGAGATGTGACCGGAGAAAAGGAGATACTGGCGATCTGGCCACGGATAGTATGGGCGAAGCCGGCTGCAATGGGCCTGCAGGCTGCACAAGGTGGATTTGGTATTTGGACAAGCGTACGGCAACGAACCTTGGCGGGCTGTATGTCCAATTTTGTATTCAAGCTGTGATGTTGGTTTGAGTACAGTTTGAGATTGGCTCAATTTGCGTTTCTGAAGAGGCATTCATGTTCAGTTCCGTCCACAATCTTGTTCGACAAATTTCCGTGGCTTTTCGATCCATGGCTTCTGCTGGCAGTGATCGAAGAAAGTTCGGGAAATCCACAATCGATGTGGCGAGCCTTGTTGTCGCTGAATCGTTGGAAGGTAGGCAACTGCTGACAGGAGTAGGCTGGGACAACGCAGAAGATCTCACCGCCAGCATCGCGCCGGACGGAACAAAGATCGCGGGGCAGAGCAGTAAATTTAAACAGACATTTTCTTCGCTGGGAACGCCATCACAGTTGCGTGGATGGATACAGGACGTTTTTCAGACTGGACTCGCAACGCGAATCTGAATGTTGGAATCGTGAGTGATGGTGGCCAGGATTTTGGTGTTCCCGGGGAAACACAGGGCGATACTCGGTTCGGTGATATCCGCATCGGGGCGATTAGCATGTCTCGGGAAGTCTATGCGGTTTCTGTTCCTCATACAGGAGCTGCCGCCGGTACGTGGGCCGGGGAGATTATTTTCAACAGTCAGTTCAAGCCGGCGAGCCTTGCGCAATTTAAGGCGGTGGCTATGCAGGAAATTGGTCATGTGCTGGGGCTCGAGCATAGCACGGATCGCGTTTCTCCTATGTATCCACGCAACAATCCGCTCACGGTCGCTCAGCCAACAGCTGCGGATATCGCCGCACTGAGATCTCTGCACGGTACTCGAATCGATCTGAATGAGTTGGTGAAAGCGAATAATCAGCAAAAAGATGCCACAAGACTGCGAGACGGCAGTTATGCCGGCCTCGTACCGCTGATCAACTATGGTGATATTTCAACGGCCACAGATGTTGATTATTTCACGCTGGACAAAGTGGATTTTTATTCGGGATCAGTTTCGATCTCATTGCGAACCGCCGGAATAAGTCTTCTGCAGCCAAAGCTGGAGATCTTTGATCGTTCAGGGGTTTTAATTTCTTCTGCCGCAGCAACAACGCCGGGCCAGGATTTGACACTGACGCTGCCGACGCTGGATCGATTCGTAAGCGTAAAAGTCTCCGCTGCACAACCAACGGGGAGTTACAGTGTCGGCGGCTATGCGATTGTCTCGAAATTCAACAGCATCAATACCGTCAGCGCAGCTCGAATTACTGAAGTGGTGATGAAGAAGCTGGAGACGGTGCGTCAGAGCGATCTTGCGGTATTGCTGAGCACAGGAATTGCCGGGCAGTTTGTGAACGATCTGCGAACTAACGAAACCACATTAACCGCAACTATTCTCAAGACAACTCCTGGGTACATCGACAGTCGTCATTACGAAACAAACGGAACGATCTCGGATTCAGGAGACATTGATTTTTATGGATGGAAAAGTCCCTCGGTTGTTCCGGCTGGTAACGTCATGCTCGTCACGGTTGATGCGGTAGAGATCGGAAAGCTGCAGCCGTCACTGATTGTCTACAATGATAAACTACAGTCAGTTCCTGCGATGGTGCTGCGCAATTCCAACGGAACGGTGACGTACCAGATTTCGAATCTGACCCCGAATAGAATCTGGTACGCTCGTGTGGCTGCAGCAAGCGGACAGACACGCTTTCGGACCGGTAACTATGCTCTGAAGGTAAGATTCTCAGCTGCTGCGGAACAGCAAATCAATATGGTTCAGGACACGCTTAACGCTGCATCGCCGACGGTCCTGAAAGAGTTGACACTTCGCCGTACCACATTATTTAACTTTGCATTGCAGTCGATTCGTTCCAATGCCAGCCAACTGATCGCCACTCAAGTGACAATTTTTGATGTGACAGGGCGTGAGGTTCATCGAATTGTTTCATTCCGAAATGAGACGAAGACTTCCAACAATGTGCTGCTGACTCCGGGGAAGTACTTTGTGCGGATCAATGCGGTTTCGAATAATGCGATCCCTATCTCTTCAGTTGCGGTGAGGTTGCTCGGGTCAGTGATTTCGGATCCCGTTGGACCAATTGGCACAAATCCATTAGCGAATGTGCCGGTATTTCCAACGATCGATGATCAGATGACATATGCACCGCCAACACTGACACCACCTCCGGGAATTCTCGCTCCAATAACACTGAACCCATTCGTGTATCTGCCGCCGCCGACTCCCGTATTTCCAGTCGTAAATTATCAAGACTGGTATTGGTATTACGGCGTTGCGTGGCCTTAGTTGTGAGCCTCCTCGAATGAGGTCTCCGAAATATTCTGATGAATCGTCATTCATTCGGGCGGACATTCAGGGTGGCGAACAGCTGTTATTTCACGCGTGGCATGAGTAACAGTGGATTTGGTCGAGATTGGGTGACGGAAGTCAGGAACATGGAACGCCTGAAAAATCGGGACGGGCTCCCGCCGAGAGCAAGGAATCACTGAGGCAAGCGACTGCCGGGGTGGCCTGTCCCGGTTTCGTTTGGGCCTCCTGGATCAAATTGGAGTTGAGGCGTCACGGAATTCCTGCGCAGGATAGTTCACGTCCGCTTTGCATTCGCCGTTGCGTCGCTCAGAATGTGGGACTCGAATTGTTTCACGTTTTCAGGAGTCCCTTGCGATGACCCCCACCTCATCTCAGTCGTTCAGAGTTCGTCTTGTTTTGCTTTGCCTCTTCGTTT
>CAIJTV010000083.1:0-4409 GCA_903823635.1 uncultured Planctomycetaceae bacterium | reverse complement strand
GAGTTCATCGAGGTGGCCGGATGAAATTGAAAGCGATGCAGCAAATTCAGGCTGCGATCCTGCGAGATTCGCGGCATGCCACAAAGCTACTGCCGGTGTTATCGGTGGCGGCTCGATCCTTGCGGGCTCCTGAACGCCGCGGAGCCATTGCCGCGATGGCGAGTTTGAAAAACGGAAATCCCGAACTGGAAGCCGCGATTCGTTCCCACTTACCCGAGCTGCAGTGGGCGGATTGCTGACGTCTTGACGAATGCACAAACTTCTCATTCACGCGTTAGATGGAGATTAGCGATGCGAGATGCCTCGATCACCTGGAGTAGCAGGATCTGCACGTGGGGACTGCTGCTGTGCGGTCTCATGCTTCTCTGCGGATCAGTCCACGCGGGACCGGTCAATATCGGTTGGACGCCATTTGGTGCAGTCACAACCGCTGGCTATGTGGATCCCGCCGGAAAGCTGATTCTATTCGATGGAGGATCTCCAACATGGACCGTTCGAGCGATTCCTTATCCGCATTTGCTGGTGCCTGGGGCTCCGATCGTATTGCTTCCTCAGGCTGCAGGAAATATCTGGCCGACGGTCATCACCGTTTCTGGTGGCAACAAGTTGGTGCAGGTTGTCAACGGCGGACCGATGAACATCCTGTTGCCCGCTCACAACTTCCCCGTCGGCGCGTCATTAGAGATTGTGCAGAATGGTGCTCAGAGTCTGGTGCTGGGAGTCACCGGCACTGGTGATTTGTGGGCGGTGGATCCGGCGACGAATACAGGTCATCAGATTAACTCGGCGGCAGAATCATTTCCATTTGGCTCAGTTGTTTCCGCTGTCTCAGCGGGTGGGCAGTATCATGCTTTTGCGGTCGACCATTTTGGCACGATGCATTACTACTTCGGCAGCGGTGGCGTTTGGAACTCCGTGGCGATCGCTGGCGGTCTGATGCCCGGCACACCGGTCGCCGCCGATGTATTTTCGCTGACCCTGCCACCCGTTCAAAGATTGAATGTGGCGGCCGTCGATCCCGCGGGGAATCTTGTTGTCTGGAGTAAACCCACTGGCCTGCCGTGGCTTCCACCAGTCGTTCTTGCCAGCGGGCAATCGCCAGGTGCACCATTAGAGATCGGCCATACTGTGTTCGGCCCAATGGTGTCGACGATCAGTGCTGGTGGAAACTGGAACGTTTGGATTCATGATCCTCTGGTGGGCTGGAATCATCACCTTGTCGGACCGGGATTCATGATGGGAGCACCGATCGCGTGTGCTCCGGCGGTGGGCACGTTCTTCACGATCGATCCCCTGGGACGACTCGTCTGCGCCAACTGGAGCGGTTCCGCATGGGCAACCGGGTATGCGATGCCTCTGCTCGCTTATACACCGCAGCTTGTCAGTCGTCAGTTCATCGAGAATCCTGAACTGCCTCCGGCCTCGGTGACACTATTGAACACGAGCGATGATCCGCTCGTGGTGCAAATTGTCGACCTGTTTGATCCTCGCCAGCCACCGGAGGAGAAACTTGCAGCCGGAGCCATGACCAACATTCAACTGCCTCGCGAATCCGGCGGCGTGCTGGAGGAAGTTTTTCTCGTCCCCGGTCCTGGCGGTGTGTTGTTGGAACAAACAGCCAGCCATCCGATTCCTCCCGAGCAGCGGTTTACTCTGGCCGTCTGGTCCGACAAAGAAACATACAAAGTGCTGCCCTTCAAGAACGCAAAGAAGGGTGCACCGAAGTCAGTCACCGAAGGTTTCAGCCGACGTTCGCAGGTCAGTCTTGGAATCATTCCTGTGGCCCCGGGTGAACTTCTGCGAGACGGCGAACGGATGGATCTCGTACAAATCACGAAACGTCTGAACAACCCCGGCGCGGTCGTTCACTTCCCCAAGCCTGTCAGCCAACCATAAGCCGAGCCCTGCTGTTGCCGGTCTCCCAACCGACTTTCTTGCATGGCTGTGGCCGGTCTTCCGGCCAAGCGACTTTTTATATTGCTGTCGCTGGTCTCCTGTCCACGTAACCTTTCCCCAGCTGCAAGGTCTTCCAACATCACGCCTCGTCCCGAGAAGATTGGTGGCGGAACGCGCTAGAGGAATACCCAGATGCCTGGAATTCTTTTGGGATGGTTGCCACAATCACGGACTCCCCCTGCATGAAAATGCGATTCTCGCAGATTCACTCGCCTATTAGAAAAATCGGAGCTCCGCTCATGACTCAGACCTCTGCTGAAACTTCTCGCCGTTCGTTTCTGGGTTCCGCTGCGGTAGCGGCTGCAGTGACATCCACGTTGACGGCGTCCTCTGCCAGAGCCTCATCACCGGCGGACAAAGTCGTGGTGGGCATCATGGGCGTGAATCGCGGAGCTGCCCTGGCTCAGGTGTTTGCGTCATTGCCAGACGTGGAAGTCAAGTATGTTTGCGACACCGACAAAACACGGCTCGACGCCTTTCGTGACACGTTGGCCGGCAAAGTCAGTTATGAGGTGAAAGGCGTCACGGACTTTCGAAACATTCTGGATGACGCGGAGGTTGACGCATTGGTCTGCGCGGCTCCGAATCACTGGCATGCTCCGGCCAGCATTCTTGCGTGTTCCGCTGGCAAACATGTTTACGTCGAAAAGCCGTGTTGCCACAATCCTCGCGAAGGCGAACTGTTGATCGAAGCAGCTCGCAAGAACAAACGCTGCGTGCAAATGGGCAACCAACGACGCAGTGGGCCAAAACTTGCCGAAGCGATGAACCTGTTGCACGAGGGAAAGATCGGGCGAGTCTATTACAGCCGCAGTTGGTACGCGGCGACTCGCGGAACTATCGGCACCGGCACACCGGCCGAGGTTCCTCCGCATCTTGACTATGAACTCTGGCAAGGGCCAGCTCCGCGTGAGCCTTACACATCCAATCGCCTGCATTACAACTGGCATTGGAACTGGCATTTTGGCAACGGCGAACTGGGCAACAACGGGATTCATTCGATCGACCTCTCTCGTTGGGGACTGGGTGTTGATTATCCGTCGCGAGTCGTCTCATCGGGCGGCCGTTATGTGTTCGACGACGATCAAACGACAGCCGATACACATGTGGTGTCGTTTGAGTTCCCCGGTGAGAAGCAGATCGTGTGGGAATGTTTGAGCTGTAATCGCTACGGCATGGATGGCTCAGGCTTTGGCGCGACTTTTCATGGGGAAAAGGGAACACTGAAAATGCATGAATGGGGCTATAAGATGTTCGACGACAAAGGCAAAGAAATCGCCAGTGTCGATGGCTCCGATGGCTTGAAAGCTCACATCGAAAACTTCATCGCGGCCATTCGAGCTGATGATCCGAAACTGCTGAATTCGGACATCGAAGAAGGGCACAAGTCAACGCTCCTGTGTCACCTGGGGAATATTGCCCATCGTACCGGCGATGCGTTGAAATGTGACCCGACGAATGGACACGTGCTGAATAACGAAGCGGCGATGAAACTGTGGACTCGCGAATACGAACCCGGCTGGGAACCCAAAGTGTAGGCGCGTTGTCAAACACATTGATGTAGGTTGGACATTCTTGTCCGCCTGGGTTTCGACGGGCAGAAATGCCCGTCCTGCCAGAGATCCAGGACTCGACCCAGCCGCATCTTACCTTAACGGACATGGCGAGGGACTGCGGCGAGTGCCTCGTTGAAGAGCTTTCGACATAGCGGCATACCCGCCATCACAACCCGACATATCGGAGAGGGACTGGGTTTATGCGTATTGACGTCGCAGGCCGCAGGTCGCATCGCTGATGCTTCGGGCTGGGATATTCCCCAGCACTTCAAACATGCTCATTGCGAGCCATCAAGGTGGTGAAATCCCCCTCTCAGTGATCGACGCACTGCTGCCCAACGGCGTTTATGCGGACATTTAAGTCGCGTTTGGGGGCTTTAGCTTCGTTCGAGAATACCACCGGATTCTGGATCTCAGTTTGAGTTCGATTAACGAACCGGTGCAGAACTGAGGTCCACTCAAATCCGCGTGACCCTGCATCTCGGTTCCTCTACCCGTAAAGTGCGGGTATCCCGATCGCATCAACCAGCAGGGGTTGACTCAACGGCCAAAGCTGCCGAACTGACAAGGAGAATGTCAAGCGGGACATCTTGCGCAAATTGTGCATCCGGATGTAACTGAATCCCCCCCGTGATCAGATCATCATTGACGAACACCATCCATGTCGATTCGGCGATTCATACTCCACACCAAAATGCTGATCCAGCACGGGTTGCACCTGGCCAGGGCATCCCGAATGGACGACGCGGCGTTCCGCCCGTTAGAAATGATGCGACTCGAAGATCGAATTCTATTCAGTGCATCGGCGATGGCCCCAGTGATTGCTCAGGTCGCCGAGATCGCAGCCTCAGCCGCTCCCTCTGCAGACGCAGGAATTGTTCTTGATCACACCGAACT
>CAIJTV010000082.1:0-12691 GCA_903823635.1 uncultured Planctomycetaceae bacterium | reverse complement strand
GCAGAGGGCAGAGGGCAGAGAACGCAAAGTCGTAAGCATCACACCAGAATTCACTGAGCACTGAAGACTAATGTGGCCATCTCGCTCCGCCGAGATGAGCCTTGCGCGGTGCACGTTACATTGCCAAAACCGCCCACCATTTTCGCAAAACATGAATCAGGTCGTGCTGAGGATCGGGCCGTAAATTGCTCAGCCACTGGCCAGATGCAAGGCCTCGTCTCGACGGAGCGAGACGGCTACTTTGGGAAAATTGGCTGTGGCAGCAGAGCAAAGTCCCCAGCGAGCCACACCTTGTTGCGATCTACTGAAAACTGAACACCGAAAACTGAAAACCCGGCGCTTCGCCCCCAACGCCATCACCGAACTTTAAGCCAGTCTGCAATGCGACGTCCGGTCATCGATAGTGGAAGCTCGGGAAGTTCCTCGAGCGAAAACCACTGCACTCCGTCGCTCAATTTGCCACGAGCCCGGTGGGCTGAACAGGCAAAACAAATCAACTGCACTTTGTAACGAGTGACCGAGTAACTGAATTCCATCGACGCTACAACTGGCCCCGGCTTCAGGCCGATTTGAGACTGAGTTTTTTGAACAGCAAACTCCGGTAACTCCAGACCCTCCGGACTGAACAGCGATTTGGATCGGCCGCGTTTCTGCACTAAAGGAAGAGTTGCAGACTCTTCGGAGGAAATCTCAAATCGCGCAAAGTCCCACATTCCGGCCCAGCGTTCGCTTTCCGTTCGTCGCCGCAACAGAAACCGCTCACGATCCATCAACACGACAGCAAGTTCCGAGATTGGAGTCACAGCGACGGCTGGCTTTCGAACGGGAACTTCTTTCTGCAGTCCCTGTTGAAATACCCCACAAAACTTCTGCAGCGGACACGACTCACAATCAGGATCCACCGGCCGGCAAAGCTTAGACCCAATGTCCATCAGCGCCTGATTGAAGTCTCCCGCGCGTTTTTCGGGGACCAGTTCCTCAGCAAACTGCCAGAGAAGTTTCTGGCTGGCCGAAGCTCGCACATCTTCTCGCAATGCCAACAGGCGGGCATAGAGGCGCTCCGTGTTGGCTTCCACGATCGCGGCCGGCTGATCGAATGCAAACGAGGAGATAGCGCCGGCGGTATATCGACCGATGCCGGGCAAAGTTTGCAAGGCTTCAACTTCGGATGGGAACTGGCCGGCGTGCTCACTCACGACAGCCTGTGATGCTCGATGTAAATTGCGAGCCCGACTGTAGTACCCCAGCCCCTCCCAAAGCCGGAGCACTTCATCCACATCAGCCTCAGCCAGAGACTGAACATCCGGAAATCGTGCTGTAAAGCGTTCAAAATATGGGACAACAGCTGCGACCGTCGTCTGCTGCAGCATGACCTCACTCAGCCAGATGCGATAGGGATCCGCAGACTCACGCCATGGAAGCTTTCGCCCATGCTGATCGTACCATTTCAGTACCGCTGTTCTGAAACGGCGTTTGTCTGGAACTTCCATGACCTCAACCCGACATCACACAACAAAATCGTTTAACGGCAAGCCGCAGGCGACCGTGCCTTGCTTACACCATCTTCTACCGGATGCCGCTAAACAACTGCGGGCCTCAAAGTACGTTTCCGGTACCAGTCGGACCTATAACGGCACCACAGCTCCGGATTCAATACTGGCCGCTTCCGCCCAGCAAAGCTGTAACGCATTCAAAGCAGTCTGCCCGGAAAGAGGCCCCGCGGACTTGCCGTGTGACAGAAAATCAACTGCCGTCTGGATTTCATCCGTAAATGCTCCACACCATTTCCCACTGCCACCCAGTTCAGGATGAGTCATCTTGCCGTCGTTTGTAATGACGCTTAGCGGACGGCTGACAACCCACTCGCCGGCTAATGTGCCGGCGTCGAACAACACCGTCGCATTCTCGAAGTACAGTTCATACCCGTGCGAAAACGCAAGGCCCTTCGCGGCAATCCCGCCGCTCACACAACTGACTGCCGGCCCGTCCTTATACAGATATGAGGTATGCACATGATTGACGAAACCATCCTGCATCAGCCCACGTGAGAAGACTCCGTCAGGTCGACCACAAGCATGAGCGATAAAGTGGTTGTCGTGGATATGCAGATCGATCCCCCAGCCACCAAGCTTGCGGAAGTCCGACATGTCGTTCGACCAGTCAGGCTTACAGATGACTCGCTTGAAGTGAGCTGCATTCAGCTTCCCGTAACGCTGATCCTGAATGCATTCGGCGGCAAATCGAAATTCCGGAAAGAACGGCAACACATGCGCCACTAACAGAGGAACCTTTGCGGCCTCGGCTGCCTTGACCATCTGCTCGGCCTGAGCAAGGTCGACGGAGATCGGCTTTTCAACCAACGTTGGTTTGCCAGCTTTAAGAGATTCCATGACGACATCAAAATGCTTGTCCGTCGGCAAACAGACGTCGACCAGATCAATATCCGGATCGGCCAGCAGTTGTCGGTAGTCGGAATAGCACTTCAGCCCGGAGACATCGACATGGCCGCCCGGAGGACCAAAGTTCCCCTGGATCGAAGTCCAGTCGCCAGCCAGTTTCTTCTCATCTCGCGTCGCGATGGCGGTGACTGAAGCCCCCTTGAGATCACGAGCCCCTTCGAAGTGAGTGTAACCCATGAAACCGACGCCAATGATTCCAATCCGGACCACGCTGTTACCCTTATTAATAATGAGGTCACTGACCAAGTTGAGCTTTTGAACCGAAACGCCTTTACCAAACCATCCCGCCCAGGAGCCACCTGAATCTCCGTCGGTTCCCCGATACGGCCATCGCCAGCCACAATTTAAATCGTCGAACCGACCAGAACCGGGTTCACCCGGATTTCACCGCGCCAGACCGCAAAACTCAAGCAACTAACGCAAATCCGCCACACTGGCAGCCATCACACACCAGCCCCACAAACCCCAGTGCTCAACTTTTAAGCATGCCGATCATGCCTGCTTTTTGGGCAGTGTTGATTTTGCAGGTTTTACTGTTGGCAACGAGTTTGCCGAGTGTTATCGTTATGACGTCGCAATCAAACTGATGTCAGGCAGATTCTGCCGGAGCAGGGGGCGGGGCGGCAATGTGAGCTGTCACATCATGTGCATGATCAGCTCAGGACGGACTCAGGGAAGACCGATGCAGCAGAACACAGGGAGAGAAACATGTTGGTACTGTCCAGAAAGACGAGTGAGCGAATTCTGATTGGCGACGACATCGCAATTACGATTGTCCGAATCGGCCCCAACTCAGTAAGAATCGGGATTGAAGCCCCAAAGAACATGAACATCGTTCGTGAAGAACTTTGCGACTTCTCCAGCAAGCCAAAAGAAACATCCGACGTGGCGATCCCTATCAACTGATCGGGCACCACCGAAAAAAATGCTGTTACACAAGGCCGGGGTTCCTCCCCGGCCTTTTTTCTTGCGCGATCTCGGACGAAACTCCAGATGAAACCAACACCTTCACGCAACCATTAACAGCGAGCTGATCTGATGATGCCCCGATATCACCAGCCATTCTCAGAAAGCGAGTCCTGAATGCGACTGGGAATGATGCAACCCTACTTCTTTCCATACGTGGGGTACTTCTCTCTGATTCACGCCACCGACCGCTGGGTTGTCTTCGACACCGCGCAGTACCGCCGCCGCGCGTGGGTGAATCGAAATCGCATGCTGTCGGACAACAAAGAAGGCTGGAGTTACATTCGTATCCCGGTCATCCACTCTCCAAGAGAAACCAGGATCTGCGAGATCCGGATCGATGGCACTCAGATCTGGATTGATCAATTGATTGATCAGCTGCAAATTTATCGTCAGCGCCGTGCACCACACTATTCGGATGTCATCGACTGGCTGCGAACATCTCTGCACAAAGCTCATGACATCAACGGGCCATGCGATTTTTCTCGAATGCTGATCACGTTGTTGCAGGACACATGCAGCCGGATCAACCTGCCATTCCCATGTCAGATTTTCAGCCAGATGAATTTGCCTTTGCCGATGGAAATGCCTGCGGGCGAGTGGGCCCTCGAGGTTGCTCGACTGCTGGGAGCAGAGACCTACATCAATGCTCCAGGAGGACGCGACCTGTTTTCTCCCGAGCAGTTTTCAGAGGCCAAAATTGAACTGCAGATCCTCGAACCGCACCTGTCGGTTTATCGCCAGGGTCACTCAGCATTCACTCCCGGACTATCAATTCTCGATCTGCTCATGTGGAACACACCGACCGAAACGCTTGAACTCGTGACACACTACAGCCTGGAATCGCTGACCGGAAAGACGTGAGCGTCTTTGATCGCGTCCAAGGTTTTACTTCGGTTCAATAATGCTTTTACGCAAAGCCCCTGCACCAGAGTCGAAAGCGATTTCTGACCGATGTGAGTAGCGATGCGAAAGGTGACTGCTCTGTTGACCGTCAAGATAGAGCTTGCGAAATACGAGGGACCAGACGCGGCGCCACGAGAATGGCCAGAGCAGTGCGGAAGAAATCCTGCGAGATTTTATCGACGGAATTCGGATTCTCCGGCGACGCTGCTTCCACGACTTGCAGTGTGATCAAAGCCGGAGGACATGCCTTCAACCGGTCTCTTTCCGGGGTGTTGATTTAATCGTGTATTGATCGCTTTCGTTTAACGGCGAGCCGCAGGCGTAGGCAAAATCCAGCAGCAACGCCAGCGGCTTGCCGTTAAACGACTCAATCAACTGACCGTCTCGGCACTGGAATAGTCGCATGACATATCGCACGAATAAGGCATTGCATCGAACCTGACCCCATCGAACTCATGAGATCTCAAACCACCAGTACTTTGAATGCCTTGGCGAAAAGCTGATTACAGCATGGAACATATCGCTCAAGCTCCAATCATCAAATCCCAGGATGCTGTCTTAGCACGCTCAAAACCTGATCGCTCACGGAGACACGGCCGGATCGAGCATTCGGATGCAGCAAGCCACAAGAAGTCCATGGCGGCGCTACTTCAAGTGGCTTACATTGAAGATAGCCGGATTCGTGAGAATTCGGTGAAGTTCCCGGTGGGCTCCCCGAATTCCCACGAATCCGGCTACAGAAAGACAGCTCGCTGCTGCTCGTGCGACGGACAAAGGCTCGCAGCCACCGTAGATAAGGCATGCCAGACGGCACAGCAAATTTTTTGTGTGTCTGCCGGAACGCGGAAGAAACAGTCACTATTCCTGCCGGAGATCACCGCCGTCATTCGCTATCAGTGCTGCCTTGAGCTGTTCTGCAACAACGTCTGCAAACCGATCCAGCCCAGCTGCAGACAGATGACAGACGTCGGTAAAGTACTTGATGTCTTTTAGCTCACTTTCCATGTCGACAAAAACAAGATCTGGATGTTCGGAGGAAAGCTGACGGATCACCTCATTATGAATCGCAACACCACGAGACACGTTGATCGGCTTTCCCCATAGTTCCGTAGCAAGCTCATACTGTCCCGCCGAATATCCCAACTTCTTCGCATCAAACGCTTCTTTGTTATAACCCTCGACAAAATGCGTGGCGAATGTCATGAGAGTGACAGGCGTCTTCGCGTCTTTGGCAATTCTCAGCATCTGCTCCAGATGGAGACGAAACGCCGGCCCGGTCTTGATGTCGTCGCCGAATGCAAGATGAGACGCATCGGGCTCGCCCAGTCCAATCAGCTTGTCGAGCGAATCAGATACGGTTTCCTTGACGGACATTACCCCCGTTTGTTTCTTTCGATTGAAAGATGCATACCAGGCACAATGCGTGTAGTCGTTGCGAAAATCTTCCGCAGCAACACAGTTCATGCGGACATCATTGATCGCGTGATAAATGATGATCCGATCAAACTCAGCACCACGCTCCATCAGACATTCCAACTTGTTCAGACTATCCTGAGTCGTATGAGCTGAAACAGCCGCATTGTGCACATGCACAGGGATTCCGGCCGCTGCCGTGAGTTTCGACTCCAGTATTTTTCCGGTTTGTTCCGCAACCGAAGCGCCAAGAAGCAGGATGTGCAGCTCACCTGAAGAACGCCGAGATTCCAGGATCCCTCGCGTAAAAAGCTCACCGTAGTGCAATTGGCAGGCATCGACTCGATTTGTCAGATCTGTTGGTGGCACGGAATAATTCCACCACAGAAAGCCGCGATAGACAACAACCAGGAGTACCAACAAATAGACGGCATAAAAGCCGCGAAACAACCATTGATGTCGTCTCTTCCGTGTCACCATGAGTTCTCGTCCAACACATTCGATCGACATCGTTCAGGCTGGAGCAACTCCTGCACCTACAAACTGAAAGCCTAGAGGCCCAACGTATGGCAGTCAACGAGTCGATAACGGAAAAAGAAATTGGTCAGAGTTATGGATGACAACATCGTTCTGAAAGCATCGTTCTGAAAGCATCGATCAAAGACATCGCTCCATCGCTCCATTTCAATTCTTCTCCGCGTCAGCCGAAGTCAGCTTCGTCGAATTCGCTCGAGCAGTGGAGACCGCAGCAGCAACGTCCGGAGAAAAGGCATCGCGCCCAGCTCGTCCGGGAAAGCCAGGCCACTGAGCAATCCCGTTCGGCATTTCATCACTGAACCGTCGACGATGCGATGGCATAAAAGCTGGCGACGCTGGATCATCGAATACGGATTTGCGTCCCCACAACACGGAGCGACCGTCGCTATACAGTCGACTCCATTCTGCATGGTGATCAAGAAAAGCCACAGCAGGAGGATCGGCAATGCGATCCATCAAAACCAGATTCGGATTTCCGAACTCAAGCACTCGGTTCGAATCTACCGGACCAGAATCCTTGCCACGATATCGTCGCGACAAATCATCTCCGAACAACAGATCAAAATTGATATCAACAACAACTTGCGGATAACACGTGTCGTAACGGCCATCAAACCCAACGGTCGTATCGGGAGCCAGTGCGGCAAGGGCGTATTGTGCCCAGTCGAAGGTCACAACAAGCCGGCCGGAGATATTCTCTTCAGCCATAAATTCGATGGCAGAGACCGGATATTTGCTGCGATCAACGCCGAATGCTGCAAATGAGTATCCCAGCATTCCCAACAAAGCCGCAGCAACAATCGCAACTTCTGCCGTTAACCAGCGGACAGCTCGTGGCGTGAGTTCTTCCTGAGTTCCCAACGTCGGACGCCACTCGACAAGCCGATGCCACAGCGAAATGAGATGTTTCGGCATCCAATAGCCAAACGCGATCGCAAAGAATGCCAGATGCCGAACATGCCCCAATGTTTGAACTGCGATTAATCCCAGCACAACAAGCTCAACCCAGTCACGGCGTTGGCGAGTCAACCAGAGGCTGGTGATCGTGAGAACCGACAGCACCGTAAACGGTATTGCCGTGACTCCGCCGTCAAGAATATTGGCCCACTCAGAAACTTCCGGTCGGGGCTGACTCAAAGAGACAATCATCCAATATGGCAACTCATAGCCGTAAGGATTCACCAACACCGACAGGATGGCGAAAACTCCGATGACAGAAAAATGGCCGATTGTTTTCCAGCAGGCAAGTCCGCGTTTCAACAGCAGCTCGATCGATCGAAGCCCCAGAATCGCCAGCAGAACACATAATCCCGCAGCGAAGCCGCCATGCGAGTTTGTCCAGAGCGTCATCAGTGGAATGCAAAGCCAGAGCCATCCGGAAGCGAATCGCTGTTCCGAATGCCAGTTGCAAAACGCGCGTTCAACGGCCAGAAACATCAGGCCGCAAAAAATAAAACTGAATAACTGGGGCCGCGCGAGCCAGAACTCTCCGAGTCCCCAGGCGACCGGGATCATCGCGACAACAGCCGCTAACATTTCGACACCTCGCTGGTGAGCAACTCGGACCATCGTCCAGAGCAACCAAAGTCCGGCAACGCATTTGAAAATCATCAAGCCAAGCCCACCGATCGCCCTTTGCCCCAACGCGACGGCAAGCTCGAAAAGATTCTCGTGGTTGACCCACGGCTGATCCGGAGTTGAATACGTATGGGTCGCGGTAGTCGGCATTCGTCCGGCGTGCAACCAGTCTTCGCCGTACTGAATATGGCCCCACAGATCCGGCTCGATCGTGCGCCAGGCCAGGAGATTGGCCGCCACGAGCCCCAGCAGCAGGATTATGCCGCGTGTCAGCCAGGCAGGATTTGCGGTAGAATGGTCGTTTGTCATATCGTATTGAGTCTGTGAGACCAGTTCCGCACGATCACTGCGCAAACCGGTTTTGCGTTACGAAGAATGTCCGTGCCCGTCAAAACGCAGTCGAATAAAAAGCCCGACGTCGAGTCGCGGTCATCACGCAAACCTAGCTCAACTCATGGATGACGCCGGAGCATGTTTCCCAGACAGTCAGATGCCAGATCGCATCGTGTCGCTAGAATAAGTCGATCCGTCAGAATCGTTACGACACACCATCGCGCAAGTCTCTTATGAAACCTCGTTTGCTCATTCTACTTTGTTTGCTGCTGACCATTGGCGGAGCAACTGCCTGGCGAATCGCGAATCCGCGAGAGCGTCAAGCGGTCTCGCTGGAGTCCCTGAATGCTCGTCCGGCTCCGGAATTCCAACTGCTGGACCAGAACAATCGCCCGATTCAACTGCGAGGATATGTCGGGCGATACCGCGTGCTTCTTTACTTCTTTGATCCCACCGCGGGACCGGACGCAGATCCAGTCCTCAAGCGTTTGAAGGATGTTCACGGTGCTTTGAAGAAGTCTCAGGTTATGACGTTTGCGATTTCGACACCTCTGAATCCCGAGCAAAAGCGTCAGACTCTTTCGTACCCATTTCCGATCCTTCGCGACACCCTGGCGGGGCAACCGGGATCATGTTCATTCGCCTGGGGACGCGCGGCTCTTGCAAAGGGAGAAACGGGACCTGCGAAGATTACTCCGGGAGCATTTTTGATCGATGCTACGGGCATGGTGAGCTGGAATGACAAATTCCCAAAACCGGTGGAAGACGCAGAGGGCCTGATTAATGCCATCCTGTCCGGAGAGCAATAAACCATCAATTTCATTGCTTGCCTCGGAATCCGGAGTGCTCTATTCTCAACAGAAGAAAAAAGAGGCGATCCATACTGCGTATCACGCAATCATCGCAGTTTGAGAGTCCTGAGCAATATTCCAAAGTCGTTCGGTCGGAGTCCGTTGTGATCATTCAGAAAGAGTATAAGTTCTACGCGGCTCATCGCAACGAAACATTGATGGACAAGTGCAGCAACCTGCACGGTCATCGATATGGATTGCGATGCTTCTTTGAAGTTGAACGCGACGGAGATATCAGCACACTCTTTGGAGCTTTCGATGAGAAAGTCGAGCCGTGGCTGAAATCGCTCTACGATCACGGCATGCTGATCAATATCCACGACCCGCTTTATGAAACGCTGAAGGATCATTGCCGCCGGACTGGCGAGAACTTCAAGATGAAGCTCTTTAACGGACCGACCAGCGTGGAGAATCTGGCGTGGATGATGTTCACCGAGATCACCGAAATGGGATTCCGGTTATCTCATATTGAAGTTCGCGAAACCGACTCCTCGGTCATCTCCTATTCCCGCGAAGACTGGATCCGCGATAACCGCTATTTCGCCTCTGTCCGAAGCCCGGGCGTTCCGTCGGCGATCGCCGTCGACAATCCGAATCGTGTGCTTGACGAGAACTGATCTCTGCCCATCGCCAATAAGTTTGTGTGAAGAAAACTGATGCACTGATCACGGCGCTAAGAAACCGAAACGCCGGAAACCCCTCTATGTTTGGCCAGGAGGGTCAGCATGGGGGACGCTGAGGTTACAATAGGGAAGCGAAACGGCAGCAGCGTGCAATGAGGCCTTTGGCTTCAGCAGTGGCTGAATTCCTGTTCACATTAGTGATGATCAGCGTCGATTAGTGTTTTCTACACCTGAATATTGCTGACCAAACACATCAGCTGACATTCGACCTAAGGCCAACCGGCTACTTCTTAGCCGCCGGGATTACCACAGGCAGATCACCCGCAATTCTCGTTGCGGCGGATGAACTGAGCACCGTCGAACGGGAAACCGAGGTCACTCCGGACTTGTTTCGCAGGCCCGGCCAAACGGGTGGTTCGACAATTCGAGTTGATGAGCCAGGTGCTGCAGGAACGGGCTGTTGAGGTGGTATGACTGGAGCGCCCTGAACAGGAGGATTGTTGATCTGTTCCGGCACAAACACTTCGCGAGGAGAATGAGGAATCACAGGGATCCCATTGAAGACATCAGCGCCTCCTCCGTGTCCTGCTTCAATATCGGCGGGTGTAATCAGTCCAGGATCAGTGTTGTCGATCATGGTATCTCGAAGAGGATCGGCGAGGCATTCGCGTTCTCGTTCGGAATGCAGGATCGCTCGATCATCGATTGTTCCACAGCCCGGTGCAGCACAGCCTGGTCGAACTGCCGGTTCGCCACAGGGCACTCCGCACGCAGGTGCAGGAACTTCACGAGTCAACGTGCCGCAGGCTTCCGGCATTCCGCCCAATGGGCTGCATTCAGGTTTATAGGCATGAGGCTCTGCGTGAGGAAACGCCCCCGGCAAAGAGCGATGGAATCTCTTGAACTTGCTGGTTCGCCGCGGAGGAGTTGAATCGCAAGCACGCTCCTCACAGCAGGCTTCAGGGGATTCCGTGACGCATTCCGATTCGGTGACACAGGGATCGAGAGCAGAACACTTGCCGACCAGTTTCTGGTCCGCACACGACAACTCGTCCGCACACTCCGATGGCGGTGCGACAGGCTTGCGGTGAAACTTTGCCCCAAGGTCTTTGATCCAGCCAACGCTCTTCACGCGTGACACACCAAAGGCTGGAGGCGCTGGAACGGGCTCAAGCGGCCCATTACTTTCCGGAGGATTCTGAAAGTCTTCTGAGTCTTCAGTACCCGGTGAATATTCATGGTCATGTCGTGGCGGCAGTGCGTCATGGTCATCGCGATCTCGCAAAGGAGTAATCGCGTTTCGGCTGGCAGAACAGCCACTAGCCAGGACCAACGACAACATGGCAAACAGGGAAATCCGTTTGAGTCGCATGCGACTTCCTTCCAGCGAACCGACCTGCTCCGGCAATTTGTTACGCCGAACGATCGCAATCTCCATAAAACAATCCGTATGCCTTTGAGTTCGGCAGGATTTGCAGAAGTGCAATCTGTTTGCTGGAAAGTTTCCCAACTTCGCTGAAAGAGCGTCGCGAACAGTCTATGAGTACCGGGTGCTCTAACTGAAACACTTCTTCCAGTCCCGCAAAATAGGGGAAGTGAGCCCGACCGCGATGCGCCGCCTTAGATTAGACCTACGTTCAGCCGTTGTCCCACAGTGTTCACAAAAACAGGCGTTTCAATTGAGTATCGCTCACTGTGTTGGTCAAATCCGCCACTACTGCTGCGTCCGCGTTGCTGTAGGGGCGGTCGACGCTCTCAAGTCGGCCACCAGTTTTCCTGGTCACCCCACTGAATCCTGACTTCCCACCTGATCAATCTGGAGGTTTCACACCGTGAAGTTTTTCCATCGTGCCACTGCCGGCCTTTCCGCGAGATATCTCGCGGCCGCACTGGGTGTTTCTGCACTTGCAAATCAAGTATGTCTGGCAGCTCCCCCGAAACCAATAGCTTCCACCGCGATCGTCAACACAGAAACTCCTGGACACGCCGCGAAGATCGAAGCCGACATCAAGGGACAGAAAGATCTGTACCTTGTTGTCACGGACGGCGGCAACGGATTCGGCAGTGACTGGGCGAACTGGGCCGAGCCAAAACTCATCGGACCAAAAGGTGATATGAAGCTCACCGACCTGAAATGGAAGAACGCCTCAGCAGACTGGGGCAATGTCAGCATTAATAAGAACGTCAACGGTGGCGACATGAAAATCGCTGGCAAGCCCGTCGAGTTCGGGATCGGCACGCATGCAAATTCGATCATCCACTTTGAACTGCCAGAAGGCTACGACAAGTTCGTTGCTCGCGCTGGCATCGACAACGGCGGCAGCGATCAGGGCATGGGCAGCAGCATCCAGTTCTTTGTCTACACGTCCGCTCCGGGACCGATCGGACAGAATGCTCCCGTCGACCGCACTCCCGAAAACGCTGTGGCGGGACTGGATGTGACCGATGGCGTTGAACTGAAACTCTTCGCCGCCGAACCGATGCTGCTGAGTCCATCAAATATCGACATCGATCATCTCGGCCGCGTTTGGGTTTGCGAAGTCGTCAACTATCGACGCTTCGCCAACGGCAACAATGCAGAGCGAGTCGAAGGTGACCGCATTCTGATTCTGGAAGACACCAACGGCGATGGCATGGCCGACAAGGAAACCGTGTTCTATCAGGGCCACGAAATTGATTCAGCTCACGGTGTCTGCGTGCTGGGCAATCGAGTCATCGTCTCCGCGGGCGACAGCGTGTTCAGCTTCTACGACGATAACGGCGACTCCAAAGCCGATCGCAAGGAAGTACTCTTCACCGGCATCAAGGGAACTCAGCACGACCACGGGATTCACAGCTTTACGTTCGGCCCTGACGGTCGACTGTACTTCAACTTCGGCAACAGCGGTGAAGAACTGCATAATCCGGATGGATCAATCGTCGTCGATGTTGCAGGTAACGAAGTGCGAGCCGCTCGCAAGCCGTATCAGGAAGGCATGGCGTTTCGCTGCGAACTGGACGGCAGCAAAGTCGATACGCTCGGCTG
>CAIJTV010000081.1:0-2420 GCA_903823635.1 uncultured Planctomycetaceae bacterium | reverse complement strand
GGACATCCTGAATCGTCTCGAGGGGCTCGTCGCCGCCAAACGGAAGCTGATCGCCGTTCGCGTTCACGCCGCCGCAACTGACTCCGAGTTCCTCGAAGATCCGCGCAGCGGCCTTCGTGGCGGCAATTGACAGTTTTTCGTTCTCAATGGTCCATGTCGTCGGCAAACCGTTCATCTGATGTCTCCTCGACATCAGATTACACAGGAAAACACGTCAAAACAATCTTAGTAAGACTTGTATGCCGCCATTCCGGCCTGAACGAGCAGGTCGTTCACGCAAATGTCGCCCTTGAACACCTCCGCCAGATATCTTCCGTACTTCTCCTGACTGTCCCTGATCGTCCGGATGTCGATCTGAGAGCCGACCGGCACCAGGGTAATCAGATAGTCCCGAGACGCGATCCCCTGCTCCCGTTGCGACCCCTTGACTTCCGGTGTGTTGATCCTCGCCAGCCTGAGCTTCTGCTTTACCTGCACGCCAAAACCAAGGTCAACCATGGCTGTGATCGTGTCGCCGTCGTAAATCGAAACCACTGTCGCTGAATACTGGTACTTCTCGATCATTGCAGGAACCTCCACCACCAATGCGACGATCTCACCGCGCGACGGTAAATCCCGACGTTCGCGTTCTGATGGAATGACTGGCAGACGATCGCCGATACCGTCTGTATCGCAAACTCTACCGGATCCGATTTCTCGCGGCAGTGACCGCACCCTCGTTTACTCATCTCACTTCTCCTTCCTCAGATTTTCCCAATACTCCTGCTCATAACGCGGCAACTGCGTACACATCGCCAATGCATCCGGACCATCGTCGTGCTTCCCGACGCCGGGGATGCCATCGAACTGCTTAATCTGCTGCAGAAGCAGCGTCGTCCCCGGATTCTCCAGGAACCGGAACTCGCGCTGCGTCAATCGCTTGTCCAGACCTCGGCGGATCCTCATTTCCTTCTTCAGCATGTCCTCGACCGGGATAATGAGCCCGCCCGACATCAAATACTTCGACAATGCATAGTCCAAGTGATTCGCCGCGTAGTTCATGATCAAGTCGCGGAAAATACTCTGAAACTGCGTCGATTCAATCCCAATCAGGTCTCCGCTTCTTATCCGGTGGTGGTCCTGCTCGCAGAACAGGAACAAGTCCTCAATAATCTCCGACGGCGATCGTCGTTTTAAGTCAGCGTCGACATATGCCAGTTCTGACGTTTGTGCCATGCAAACAATTGCCGAGTAATCGCCCTTCTTCACTGAGCGACCTTTGGAAGGGTCGACGCAGAACATCCGCACAATGTCGTTGGCGTGTTTCGGTACGGGGAACTTTTCGAGCGGGATGTAGACGTTGGTGAAGAGTTCTCGGTCCCATTCTGCGCCGGTCTTTGAGGAGGCGAGCCAGCACCCGTTCAGGAAGCGATCTCTGTCGTCTTCTGACATTTGCTCGAGTCGCTGACGGTAGGCAGGGTCAGACTGCATCAGGTGAGTGTTGTCGCGAAGTGTCGCTCCGATAAACGTCGCGGAAGTCGTTACGCACTCTGGTTCGCCAGTCTCGGCACTCACCTGATACTGAGGTTCGTCGTACCAGTGAAATTCAGGCTCAACATACCGAAAGTGACGGATCACTCCTGATCGTTCAGGAATTGGCAGGCCCGTCTCCGGAGAAAGCCACCAGTACAAAAACCGATAGAGCCACGAGTCGTTATCCGGGTTCATGCTGAGTTTCATCCTCGGCTTGACTCCAGACTTACTTCTCGCCCGACCCCAAAGATACTGCACAAACTTCAGAGGCCACTGCGTTGCCTCGTCGATTGCCAAAGCATCCAACTGGGCTCCCTGATAGTCCTCGAGGTTCTTTTCAAACTGACACGATCCTAGAGCGATCTTAGCTCCGCACGGGAATTCGAACTCGTTGCGAGTGTGGTTGTAGATCGCGCCATAGGGCCGGTACATCTCCCTGCAGTGATCCAGCAGGGCTCCCGACTTGGTCAACTGAGGGTAAGTCCTTCTCATGATCAGACCGCGAAACATCGGGTTCGCATGCGGTCCTTGGCAGTGTCTGAGCATGTCAAGTGTGACAATATGGCTCTTACCCGAGCCTGCCGCGCCCCCGTATCCTACCCATTCTGCCTCGCTTACCAAAACTCTGTACTGTGGATCTGAGAGTTTCATTTATCACCCTTCTCAAGCAACATCACCAGCAGGCAGTACGTCTCCCACGAGATCCGCTGCTTCCCGTTCTTCACCTGGCTCAAATAGGTCGGCGATCGCTTCACTTTGCGAGCAACCTGACGTAGCGAAAGAGTCTCGGTCAACAGGTCGATAATCTGAGGCCCGTGCTTCACGAGCATCTGATTTATCTTCTCTGTCCGACTCGTAATCTGCTCAATACTCCACCGGACGTAAGTATGCGATGCTTTTGTCGCAGG
>CAIJTV010000080.1:0-4812 GCA_903823635.1 uncultured Planctomycetaceae bacterium | reverse complement strand
GGGGCGTTGTTCTTTTTCAGGCGAGGCGTTCCGGTTGAAGAGAATGCGCCGGGGCATTTTTTGGCCGAGCTACGATTAATTGTGCCAAATTTGGGCCGTGCGGATCTCTGTGATTGAGATTCAGCGGAAGAAGGCTCACCATTCGCGAAGATTCCGCCCTTGGTCTGCGATTTTGCTCGGATCGGGTGGTCGTTTTGATTTGGGAAACCGAACAGTAATCCCACGGATTTGGAATCGATACGGTTAGCAGGTTGTTGATTTAGTCGCGCCATCAGCCGCAGGGCGTTAGCCCCCGGTTGTTTTTACTGTTTGTTTGCGACGAAAACCGGACGCCAACGTGTTCCGGCTGATTAAATCAATAGTCTGCTAAGGACCATAGTAGCTCTCTTTACCGCGTGTTGTGACTATGTCAGATCTTCGAACCTGCCGTCTGGTAACACTGGGCTGCAAAGTTAACCAGTACGAAACTCAGCTTGTCCGTGAAGCGTTGCTGCAGAGCGGCTATCGCGAAGCGATTGAAGGTGAGACTGCGGATCTGTGCGTCGTCAATACATGCACAGTGACGAACACTGGCGACTCGAAATCCCGTCAGGTGATCCGGCAGTTGTCACGGCAGAATCCGGGCACGAAGACGATCGTGATGGGCTGCTATGCAACGCGGGATCCTCGAGCTGTTTCAGAGCTGCCCAATGTGATTGAAGTGGTCACAGACAAACGCGAGCTTCCGGATGTGCTGAGTCGCTTCGGCATCGTCGATATGCCCAACGGGATCAGTGAGTTCGAAGGTCATCAGCGTGCGTTCGTAAAGATTCAGGACGGATGCATTCTGAAATGTTCGTATTGCATCATTCCCACTGTTCGGCCGGGCCTGAGAAGTCGACGCCCCATCGATATTGAAGACGAAATCCGCGCGTTGATTGAACATGGATACCGTGAGATTGTGATCAGCGGTATCCATATGGGGCACTTTGGCGTCGATACCAATAATCTGGCTCCGGGCGAAAAACCTGAGCGATTGTGGCACTTGTTGCGTCGTCTGGATCGCATTCCGGGGAATTGGCGAATGCGTCTTTCCAGTATCGAAACCGTCGAAGTCAACGATGATTTCATCAAAGCGGCCGGTGATTGCGAGCACTTATGTCCACAGTTTCATCCGGCATTGCAGAGCGGAAGCAACAGCGTGCTGACTCGGATGCGACGGCGTTATCGTGTCGAGCGTTTTCTGGAACGCCTGGATCAGATCCGGGACATGCTGGGGAATGATCCGGCGTTCAGCACAGATATCATCGTCGGATTTCCCGGCGAAACGGATGCCGAGTTTGAGGAGACTCTGGAAACCTGCCGTAAAGCTCGCTTTATGAAGGTACACGTGTTTCCGTTTAGCCGTCGTGACGGAACTCCTGCGGCAACGATGCCCGATCAGGTTCACCCGGATGTGATCAAAGAGCGTGTTCATGTTCTGAGTGAACTCGAACGAGGGCTGGCGGAGCAATTTTATTTGAGCCGAGTGGCTCTGGACGCAGATCGGCAGACGGAGGTGTCACTTCACGGCACTCCGCTAGAGGTTCTGGCGGAGCGAGAGTCTGAAACGCGTCCCGGATATTTGCGTGGCACAGATCGCTGGTATATGCCGGTCGAAGTTCCCGGAACTGCCGCGGACATCGGAAATTTTCTGCTTTGTCGAGCTGTCGCGGCTAATCGTGAAGGTCTTGTGGCGGAACGAATCATTGTTCCCGGTCAGGACTTGCCGTCTGGGTCCGAGACTTTTCAGGATCGTTTGGCAGGACGACGCCGTGCATGGCTGAACGATCATGAAGATACTTCAGGCGTTGAAGAAGCTCTTCAGTCAGCCTGTGCTGAAGGCATGGCGGATGTCTGCAGTTCAGAGCCTGTGGAATTGGTGCAGTTAAGCTTTTCTTCAGTGGCCGGTACGCAGTCGGGAGAGTCGTCATGGCCACGTTGATTGCGATTGAGGGCATTGACGGAGCCGGGAAGGGGACTCAGGCTGGCCGGTTAGTATCGACACTGCGTGAGATGGGACTGCGAGTCGATACGCTGCAGTTTCCGCGTTACTCGTCGACCACGTTTGGTTCCGCGATTGGCGACTTTCTAAATGGGAAGTTTGGTTCACTGAATGAAGTGCATCCGCAGTTGGCTGCGGTGTTGTACGCCGGCGACCGATTTGAATCGCGTGAGTTGTTGATGCGGATGATCGACGACAACGATGTCGTTGTGCTGGATCGTTTTGTCGGCTCAAATCTGGCGCATCAGTCGGCCAAGCTTGACGGCGCTGCGCGGACCGCGTTGGTGGAGTGGATTGAGAAGATTGAATTCGACGTCTTCCAGTTGCCTCGACCAACACTCACCATACTGATCGACATGTCATCGCAGATGAGTCGCGAGCTGGTCTCACGGAAAGCAGCTCGCGACTACACCGAACAGGAAGCCGATCTACAAGAGTCCGATCTGCCTTATCTGGAACGCGTGCGTCGTTGCTATCTCGCGTTAGCGCATAGTCGACTGGACTGGCGCACGGTGCATGGACTGGATGAGGCTGGTTCGCTGAGAACGATTGATGATGTTGGCGAGGAAATTCGAAGGCTCGTGTGCGAAAATCTGGGGCAGGTTTGATTTCGGCATGTGTCACGTACACATCAGGCGAAGAATTGATCGCGATACGCGATTGAGTCCTTTCAGACCCACCGCGGCTCTGAGCACGAATACCAACTCAATCCTGACACAAGTTGTTCGAGCGATTCTGCACCCCGCGACGGCGTTGTCGGTTCTCCACCACCATAGCGAAGGTCATCAGTGCGATCGCGGTGGCCAGAGTATTGTGCCGAATCCATTGAACAAGCTGCTCCATGACGGACGGTCCCGACACGACGGGTGGCGAATAGCAGACGATTGGAGCGCGGTAAGTTTGACACGCTGTCTGTGGGCAGGAAAACGGCGGTGTCCATGAATACGACTCACCGCGTTCGATGGCAATCACTTCCTGCGGGATCAGACGTTTGCCCGCCAGTTCGGATGCGATCATGCGAATCATCATTCGGTCCAGTTTTTCCACGGCAAACGATGACACGCTGGGTGTCGCATGAGCATTGCCGACTCCGGAATGGTCAGTCAGGAAAAGATACTGTCCCATCGTCAGGACAGACGCGGTTCGCATGAGTACCTCTGCTGACTTCTCAACGCCACTGGCTCCAACAGGGAAGACGCGCACGCCTTTCTGACGCAGATCGTCAATCGCTGCCACCGCACTGGCTGTTCCGTCACGGTGCGGTGGTGCGTCGCCAACCAGAAACATTACGCGAGCCGTATTGGATGTTCGCCAGGTTAATTTCGCTGCGCTGTGCAGAGCGACATCCATGGCTTCCGGAAAGTCGCCGCCTCCGCCCGCGGATTGTGCATCGAGATTGCGCCGAAATTCCGACAGTGACCCTGTGAAGTCAAACGCACGGCACACATATTCGTCGCCCTGATCGCGATAAGTGATCAGCGAGAACCGTTGATCGACGTGAGGAAACATGCGATGAACATTCGCCGCGATGCTGTCGATCTCTGCTTTCAAGTAGTCCAGTTCATCTCCCATGCTTCCGGTCGTGTCAATCACGAGTGCCAGGTCAAGCTGAGTCGGCAGCGTCGATTGCCCTTCCTGCAACACGATGTCCCACTGATTCTCTGGAAGGCGGATTTCATCGATGATAGCGGCTTCAGCACCTGTGGGAATGACTCGGAGTCGAAGCGGCTGTTCCTGATCGCTGTTGTAGCCTGTTTGTGTCAGGAGTGTTGTTCGCCCGTCTGATCCCGTACGCAGATTCAACATCAGGTCCTGATCGTTTCCGGCACCAGTGACGAGGCATTGAGCATCGCTGATCGGACGTCCCTGACCGTCAGTGATTCGAATGATGGTCTGCCGCATTTGTGCCGTGATTGGCAACTGACAGTCCGACAAATGGTGTTGATTCGTCTGAAGCAACTGCACGTATTCGTGGTAGTTGGCGACGTCATCAAAGCTGCCAGCTGTCAGCAATCCGGACTGATGTCCTGAACGTGGGACAAATTCTTTCTCCCGGTGAACGTCTTCAACGCGAGATGCACCCTCTGCACGGCTGGCGTCTGCGCCGGCAACGGGCCCTGAAACATGATCCTTGGTGGAGCTGCTGTAGACTTCTCCGACTGCGGGTGGCGCTGTGTGGGAAACGCTCGCAGGCGGAGCACTCGTTCCGGCAGGGATCGAATCGCTGTGTTCTGCGGGGGAAACGCTGTACGCGGCAGAGCTTGGAGCATCAGCTCGATCTCCGTAGCTGCCTGTGCCGCTCGACATGTCATTGCTGCTGCCGCAGCCACAAATGAGTCCAAACATCAGTGATGCGGAAAGCAACGATGCGATTGGCCCGCGGTAAGAACGAATAAGCATTGAACAACTCCCGGTAAAGGTTGTGCCCGATCTCCACCGAAAGCCCAGCGCGCAACGGGAGCGCAGTTGGTAAATCACTGGGGGAATTCAGGCAAAGAGAATGGATGGCTGAACACATCGAAATGAGGAAGCAATCACACGCCAGCATCTGGCCGTGGGCTTCCGGTGTCTGACAGCCTGCAAGTGAAGTGCGCGAGGCGTGCAGATGGTTCAATCAATTCCAGAAAATATTTTCTGGCCGATCAAACGGTGTAGCGGGCTAAAGCAGAGAAGCGGGACGGAACCGATCAAATTGTCAGCCAATCACGTCACGAACAACGTGACCGTGCACATCGGTCAGGCGAAAGTCGCGGCCGGCGTAACGGAATGTAAGGCGTTCGTGGTCGAAG
>CAIJTV010000079.1:0-3909 GCA_903823635.1 uncultured Planctomycetaceae bacterium | reverse complement strand
CAGTGAGTGTTGTAATTCGCGGCGAAGCAATGGCCCGAGTCACCACGGGCGTGTAAAACCACTTAATCCAGCGTACCAGAAAGACTTCTTTGTCCTTCATGTTTTTGGGCAGCACCAATGATGCGATCGCCGGCATGAATGTCATGGAAAGAATCAGTGATCCTCCCAGAGCAAACAACACCGTCAATGCCATCGGACGAAACAGTTTTCCTTCTGTCCCCTGCAACATCAGGATCGGCAGATACACGACGGAGATAATGAGTTCGCCAAACATCGTTGGCTTACGAACTTCGATCGCGGCATCCCGAATCACATCGGTACGACTACGCCCCTCCGAATTGTGTGACAGGCGATGAATACAGTTCTCGATCATGATCACGGATGAGTCCACAATCAGACCAAAGTCGATCGCTCCCAGACTCATCAAGCTGGCCGTCACGCCAAACACCTGCATCATGCTGGTTGCAAACAACATGGAAAGCGGAATCGCCAGAGCCGTAATCAGACCGGCCCGGAAACTGCCCAGCATCACCAGCAGAACCAGGATCACCAGCGCACCGCCGTGAAACAGATTGTCCAGCACAGTGGCCAGAGTTCGGCCGATCAGTGCTGACCGATCGTAAGTGATCTCAATATGGATCCCTTTCGGCATCGTCTTTTCAATCTCAGCGATGCGCTCTTTGACTCGCCCCACAACCTCTCGGGAGTTTTCGCCGATCAGCATCATCACAAGACCGGTCACAGCTTCGCCTCGTCCATCGCGTGTCACCGCACCCTGACGCGTCATGGGTTCAATGCTGACTGTGGCCACATCACGAATTAACAGCGGCGTCCCTCCCGCTTCACGCCGAATCACGATCTGTTCAAGATCTCCGATGCTGGTCACGATCGCCTGGCCGCGCAGAAATCTCTGCTCATTATGATGTATGACATAACCGCCACCAGCGGATGCGTTATTGGATTCAAGTGCTGTGAAGATCTGTTCCAGCGTCACCGAATAACTATTCAGCAATTCCGGGTTGGGACGGACCTCAAAAGTCTGATAGAAGCCACCATGAGTATTGATTTCCGTGACGCCTTTGACCTCCCGCAGTCGTGGGGCAACGTCCCATTCCAGAATTGTGCGCAGTTCCATCGGCGTATGATTCTCACCGCGAACTTCAAACTGCAGAATCTCTCCCAACGCGGTCGTGAGCGGGCCCATCTCCGGCACTCCGTAGCCTGCCGGGATCTTCGAGGCCGCATTACTCAATCGTTCTGCGACGAGCTGTCTGGCACGATAAATATCAGTGCCTTCTTCGAAGACAATCGTGACCACTGAGATACCGAATTTTGAGACGCTTCGCAGCTCCTCCACATCCGGAAGCCCACCCATCGTGACTTCAACCGGCTGGGTGACGAAACGCTCTACTTCGACCGGCGATAAAGAGCCCGCATCAGTGATCACCGTCACCTGAACATTGGTCATGTCGGGAACAGCATCGATCGGCAGATGATAAGCCGCATTCAATCCCGCAGCCGCCATCAGCAGAGTCCCGGTGAGTACCAGAAAGCGGTTATCGAGAGTTAACTTAATCAGGTGAGCCAACATGGAGATTCTTTCAGCGAAGGTTTCGCGATTTTCGTGCAGAGAAAACGAGCCTCTCGATCAGACGGAGGCGTCCAGCATTCCCGATGCGGTCCGGTCCACAACGTGAACCGGGATTCCTTATTTCGTATGAGCCAACCAGCGATAGCGGGGTGTTGTTTTAATCGTTTAACGACAAGCCGCAGGTGTCGTTGCACGATTTCGCCTCCGCCTGCGGCTCGCCATTAAACGAAATGGCTCATGACGCGGCTCTATCAACAACCCGCCACTGTCTATTCTGATTCACCCTGCAGCAACAGCTCGCTCTTCAAATAGAAGCCGCCATGGGCCACCACTTTTTCACCCTGGCTCAAACCTGAAAGGACTTCAACCATTCCTGCCGTATGTATGCCCGGTGTGATGTCGACTCTGCGAAACGTGGAGTCTCCATCGGGCGTAAACACAAATGACTTCTGGTCATGTTCCAACAGCGACGATTCAGGAATTGCCAGCGATTCATGAGCATCTGCAACTGGCACTGCGACTCGAACGAACATCCCCGGACGCAGTCGACCATCGGAATTATCAATCACGGCTACAAGCGGAACCGCATTTGTCGCAGGATCCACTTCGCGTCCCACGAAGTAAACATTGGCCTTTCGAGACGCCTGGCTCGAGCCTGATGTGAACACCTGCAATTCGTCTCCGGGCTTCAGCGTCAGTGCGTTCCATTCACGTTCACGCAGATCGGCGGCAACCCAAAGAGTTGTGGTGTCTGCGAGAGTCAGAATCGCATCTCCGGCATCAACACGTTCCGTGGCAGCAAACTGACGGCGTTCAATAGTGCCAGCAAATGGTGCTCGCAAACGCACAACCGAGAGCAGCTCCGGTTGAAGATCAGCATCCGCATCAGCCTTCTCGACCACATTCGGGGCACCTGGCTCAGCGAGTGATTTCCCCAGCAGTGTTCGCACCGTCTGCAGGCTGACTCGATGTCTTCGGTCTGCATCTTCCGCCTGAGCCTCAGACTGTCGGCAACTTTGGAGTGCCGTAAAGGTCTGCTCCTCAAGTGCCGCCATCAGCGCTGCTTCGGCATTGTCCCGATTGTTGACTCGCTCCTCGACTGTCCTGCCGGGTATCACACCACTTTTCGCATTTTGCTCAGCAGACGCCACGAGCGACTCGGCCAGCAGCAGATCAGAATATGCTGTCAGCAACTGATCACGCGATTTCCCCAGGATCGTGTCACGAAACTGCACTCTGATATCTTCAACCGACACGCGTTTTCGAATGGCGTCAGTCAGTTTCTGCAAGCCTTCGCATGTGGACTTCTGCCAGTCACGATTCTCCGTCGCGAGTCGAAGCTCAGCCTGTCGCTGAAGGACGTCCGCTCGCGCATTGCCTACCTCGGGACTATTGAGTTCCACCAGGACATCACCAGCCTGAACAGATTCACCCGGACGCACCTTGACGTCCATAATGATCCCGGCCGATGCCGATCGAATCTCAACATGGCGGCGGTCGTCATATTGAAGCCGCCCGGGAACCTGGCTCACCGGCCGCAGCACATTTGTTGTCACTTCCGATAACGACACACCAACGACTTCCAGTTTCTGTGGTGGTAATGTCACGCTCATCGAATCAACTGCCGGCTCCACGACAACTGGCTCTGAACTCGTCATCTCAGGTTTCGGCTTATCCGGCTGGAAATACTGCCAACCAAACCAACCTGTGATGGCAGCGGCAACGGTTACAACGCCAGTAATTACATTCTTCTTTGAGGGCATGGTTCGTCATCTCTCTGAAAATGCCTGCATGAACTTGTCGCGAGAAGTTCGGATTCAAGGTTCCGATGGCGACACAAGAAAGCCGTCAATGAGATGACTGGCTTTAAATCAGGCACACACCCGTGACGGCACAGAGTGGCACGTCAGTCAAAGGTGATGAGAGAGCAACATGTTTGCGGTACTGGTCTGCTACAGAGCCCAGACCATGCATATCAGTGACAACACACCCCAATCCAGGGCCGTGATCGAAGGCAAACACAATCTCGTTGGCCGCAGCATCGGAAGGAAGACTCGCAGCAGCACAGGCGAAGACAGCAAGCTCGGGAGCCGTTTGATCACGCTCCGGCAATTCGCGACCTGTTACATCTTCTGGAAACGCCAGATGCCAATGAAGGCCAGCACAAATCTCACAGCAACCGTCATCATGAAACCGCTGCTGATGCTTGTTGAGTTGCTCAGATGAGCCCAACCAGCCGTGATCATGCAGGACGGGAACCGGTCCTCTCCACGCACTCAAGCACAACAACAGGCAGAACACCTGATGCAGCATTGAAT
>CAIJTV010000078.1:0-3025 GCA_903823635.1 uncultured Planctomycetaceae bacterium | reverse complement strand
GTGATGCCGCATCAGATCAGCGTCGATGCGGCAGGAAACATCTGGATCGTGGACTGCGGGCAGGACAAAGTGTTCCAGTTCGACTCGACCGGATCGCTGTTGCTGGAGGTCGGCAGTGCTGAAATTGGTTTTCGCAAACCGACCGATGTCGTTGTACTCCGTGACGGCTGCTTCGTCGTCTCAGACGGCTACACGAATGCTCGAGTGGTCGTGTTTGATCCGAAGGGCCGGATGATTCACGCCTGGGGCCAGAAAGGAAAACGTCCGCTCGAATTTCAGACACCACACAGCATAGCCAGAGACGAGAACGATCTTCTCTATGTGGCGGATCGAGAAAATCATCGAGTTCAGATCCTGAATCGGGAAGGGAAAGTTCAGGCCATCTGGACTCACCTGGAGCGTCCTCTGACTGTCCGCTATGCCGCAGGTTCGCTTTTTGTGCTCTCCAATCTGGACGCGGACAAAGGGATTGTCCGGCAGCTCAATCGGCAAGGCGAAGTCCTCAGCTCATTCATGACGAAACCGGCTGACTCGAAAGAGCACTTTGAATGGCCGCATGGATTGGCAGTCAATGAAGATGCTTCGAAGATCTATGTAGGTTTTACTCTGACAGGTCGGCGAGTTCATCGTTATCAGCGAACGAAGCCGTGAAAGTTCGAAGGTTAGGGACTTGTTCTGGCCTGCGAAGGACGCGTTGTAACCTCGTTGCTCAATCAACTGCGTTGACTGGCAATTGACTTCAGCTTTGTGGAAACTGAAAGAACACGACGCCGCAAACGCATGGCAAGAGCGTCTCCGGGCCCACCCCGGGATTGAATGTTCACAGGAGCTGTTATGAAATCGACTGGTACCTACTGGCTTGGTTGTCTGGGATTGATGCTTATCGCAGGGTGCAGCGGCGAAAAAACCACACCCAACGCGACTGCTTCTGGTGAGACATCTGCCGCAACCATCGCGAATGATCTGGCGTCGAAGTCGGCCGGCAGTCCGGAAGATTCTTCACCCGGCAGCGGAGGCGAAAAGAAACTGACAATTGGCTTTTCTGCGCTGACATTGACTAATCCCTTCTTCAAGATCATCGCTGATGAAATGACGGCCGAGGGAAAGAAACATGGTTATGAAGTCGTCGTCGTTTCTGCCGATCAGGATGTGAATCGCCAGACATCACAGGTCGAGGATTTTATCGTCAAGCAGGTCTCGGCCATTGTGCTCAACCCCTGCGATTCAAAGGCCATTGGTGCAGCGATTAAGAAGGCGAACGACGCTGGAATCCCGGTCTTTACAAATGACATCAAGTATGATGGCACGGACGGCAAAGTCGTCTGCCACATAGCCACAGACAATTATCAGGGTGGCAAACTGGCGGGCGAAGCCATGGTGAAACTGCTGGGCGAGAGTGGCGGAAAAGTCGCCGTCCTGCATTATCCGGATGTGGAATCCTGTCAGCTTCGCGTCAAGGGGTTCACTGAAGTTGTGGACGCTCACAATGCCGGCAGCGAAGCTGCGAAGATTGAGATCGCAACGACGCTGAACGGACAGGGAGCCCGTGAAGCAGGTTTTGCCGCAGCCAAAGACGCAATTGAAGCCTACCCGGATCTGGCGGCATTGTTTGCAATCAACGATCCGTCAGCTTTGGGTGCACGAGCGGCTCTGGAAGCAGCCGGCAAAGCCGATCAGGTCAGGATCATCGGATTCGACGGCGCGATTGAAGGCAAGCAGGCGATTTTGAAGGGACAAATCGTGTGCGATCCAATCCAGTTTCCAGACCAGATGGGACGCACGACGATTGATATGATCATCAAGTACTTCGACGGCGACGATGTCCCGCCTGAGGTTCTGATTCCCTCAAGTCTTTATTATCAGGCCGATGCCGAGAAAGATCTCGCACTGGTTCCGAAATAAATCTGCAGTGCTGCCCGCAATCTTACTTGCTGCGTTCCAGAAAGTGGCTTGTCATCAGCGTATCAACAGGAGCGTAGTCGTCGGTCAGCAGTGGCGACGAGTGGCCTCGACGTTCCAACAGCGCCGTAACTTCATGCTCCGGGAAGATATGAGCGTACGACCGATCCTTCCACCATGTGGTCGATGACTGTGTTTCAGCTTGAGTTCCTGATGCACCGTTGGCAATGGCCGGGAATCGTCCGCCGATCACGTACACACTACGATCGCGTATCTTGTGCGTTTCGGGAGGAGCAAGCAGATGAGTTTCCCCGAATGAACTCTTCACGGTCCGCACGGCTGACGCGAGGAACCGGCCGGATTCCATGGCATCAATCACAGTCAGCAGGTAGACACCATCTGGCTGCAGCAGTCGCTGAATGAGTCCGTTGTACTCGGCAGTCATCAAGTGATAAGGCACGGAAAAATCATTCACGGCGTCCTGAATCACCAGATCATAGGATGCTGCCGGAGCGGCTTTTACGTACTGACGTCCATCCATATGAATCGAATTGATCCGTGTGCCACGCGACAGGCCCAGAAGGTCGTGAGCAATCTCTGTTACGGCGGGATCGATCTCCACGACGTCAATGATCACATCATGAAGATCGGATTGTGATTCGACCCAACGAGGAAACGAATAGCCTCCGCCGCCGATGACAAGAATTCTGGGGGTACGGCCGGCGGCTCGAGCATCCTTTGCAGCAGCGCGGGTGAAGTCGCCCTGAATCCGTTCATGCGGGTAATGCAGAAACGATGGGTCATCCAGATCAATGGCGGAATGAACGAGTCGATCCAGAACCAGCACCTTGACATCACGTCCGTCAAGCACATCAGCATCGACTTCCAGACTGAAGTAGCGGCTTTCGCGATCGTAGGGTGATTTACAGACAAGCAGCAGAGCAACCGCCGCCACCAGAAGGGCCGCAGGAATCGTTCGCTGGTCAGACTTCGCGGCGGAGGTTTGAGAAACGTCGTCAGTGGCTTTGGGCGTCCCATTCCCTGTCAGCAATGCCAGAGCGACGGGAATCATGCCACAGAGGATGCTCGTTCGAATAGCGCCAAACGTTTCAATGGAGAACCAGGC
>CAIJTV010000077.1:0-7159 GCA_903823635.1 uncultured Planctomycetaceae bacterium | reverse complement strand
TACTGGAATTCAGCCCCTGGCAACACTACGTCAGATCGATACTTCAGCTTCAGGAACAAGTTGGATTTCGATGTCTGAACCCTTCAGATACTTGTCGAAGAAGTTCTGCATCAATGACACGATCTGAGGCTTGCCGAAGCCTCCGCCACCGTGGCCTGAACCCGGCAGCGTCTGCAGCCAGACGGAGACACCTTTGGCCTTCAAAGCCGCAGCCAGTTCTTCGCTCTGAGCATACGGAACAAGCGTGTCATGAGTCCCGTGGAGAATCAAAGTGGGCGGATTATCGTCGCTGACATAAGTGACCGGGCTAACAGCGTCGGTCTTTGCTTTGTCTTCGTTCAAACCGACACCGATCAAGGATGAATAGGGATCACTGGGAGTATTGAATTTGAAGATGTTTCGCACGTTCTTGTCATTCTCGGCCTGCTCTATCACCGTGGCGAAGTTTGTCGGCCCAAAGATATCGATTACGCATTGAACTCGATCTGATTGATCATCGTTGCCGCCAATTTTTGGAAACGCGTCTTTTCCACCAGCCGTTGCGACAAGCGCGGAAAGGTGTCCGCCGGCGGAGCCGCCTACAACTCCAACGTGCTCTGTATCGATGTTGTAAGTTTTTGCGTTGGCTCGCAGCCAACGAATCGCCGCCTGACAATCCTGAATCTGAGCCGGGAAGAGAGCTTTCTGACTGAAACGATATTCAATGCTCGCCACGACGTAACCGCGGTTCACCATGGGTGCAAGTGTGCAAGGGAACTTGCTTCCGCCCTTCCAGCCTCCGCCATGGATATGGACGACGAGCGGCAATGGCTTCTCTGAAGCTTTCTCCGGCAGGTAAATGTCCAGTCGCTGAGCTTCGTCGCCGTTGGGGATATAGGAGATATCTCGTTCCCGCTTTACGCCATCAGGCAACTTCACTTCGGCCTGACCGGGCGCAGGAGCTTTTGCCGCAGACTTTGATTTGGTCTTTTCGTCGGCGTTTGTCGAGTACGACAGCACCAGCAGGGCACACAGAGCCACAGCATTGGCTGAAACGAACAACCGGCGACAAACGCAGACTGCGTTGCGAATAAGCATTTCAATTCTCCAGAGTTTCAACATGACTGAGAGGATTCCAGCTGCAGGCGACATCATGATACAGGATCATCAGTCCGATGCTGCTGAGCAAGTCTCGCACTGCAGCGACATCGAAAACTCTTTCGTTTCGTTTTCGTCAGCCGCACGCACTCCGTTCTTTAACGACTCTGCTACACTCAGAGGTCAATCCTGCTTTCTACCTTAGGACGACCTGAATGACGAAGTACCGCGTTGGAGTGGACGAGTTTGAAGAGCTGACTGAACTTGAGCAAAGCTGGATGCCTAAGGACTACGTGTCCATTCTGACATCGCTCGATATCGCTGACGCTGGCAAAATTGATGTCGATGAGTTGCGAGACATGACTCTTTTCGCACTTCAGGATTTGAATCCTCCTGATGCCGCCGCCGTATTGTTGAAGTACAAGGTGGGGACGAAACTCAGCGGGGGGCAGATCAGGAACTACAGCATTGAAAGCCAGCACGAACGTCTCTGGGAGCAGTCTGCGGACCTTTCGCTGCATCAAGACATGTTCGCTGTCGCCAGTATGTTGAACTCCGTCAACGCTATGGCATTTCCCATTCCGGATGCTCTGCGAGTCACTTTCAGTATTCAATGCGACGATGCATCGCAGTTGGCATTGTTCAACGACGAAATGGATCGCGCTATTCTGGTACGGATGATCTCTGCGGGGATGAATGAGTCGGCCATTTTGAATCGACTGTTTGGTGATCAGATTGCCACTGGCAAAGTTGCTGATGCCGACTCAATTATCTGGCAGATTGCGGTTGAGCAACCGGATCCGGCGAAGTTGCAGATTCAAATCACCAGTTCCGCCTATTGGCTGAGAGCACTCCGCGAAACGGAGTCGTTTGAATGGGATTCAGGGGCTGATTGATTCTCGTCTGGCATGGCAGAAATACACCCTGTTGTTGCATGCATTCTTTGATCCGCCGAAAAATCTGAGTTTGCAGAGGTCGAGGGCAGGAGATTCCTTTACACTATCCAAGCAACTCCGCATTGAAGATGACGGAAATGATGGTGCCGGAAATGTGATCGAGGAGCGGTGAATGTCAGCTTTGAATCCTCAACAATCAAACCCTCAGCAACTGGCAAACCCGCAGCATTTGGGTATGAAACGCCGGACGATGCTTCAGGCCGGTTCGGTGGGCTTGCTGGGCCTCGGCATGAATCACTTGCAGGCGTTGCAGGCGGCGGATGTCGTTTCTCAACCGGCAACTGGTCGTACGGCGAAGTCAGTGATCTTTGTCTTCTTGTCCGGTGGTCTCACCCAGCACGACAGCTTCGATCCCAAGCCCGATGCGCCAGTCGATATTCGTGGTGAGTTTTCAGCCATCGCGACTCAGACGCCAGGAGTCCTCGTCACAGAACATCTGCCGATGCTGGCCGCTCGCAGTCAGAACTGGAGTTTGATTCGTTCGCTGACAACTCCGCACAATGAGCATTCGCAGGGGCATACGTGTATTCTGACCGGCCGAACGCCGATGCCGCCGAATTATAGTGCGGTCAAGCCACAGTCGACGGACTGGCCTTCCATTGCTTCCATTGTGGGTGATGCTGTCCCCAAACGCATCAACAATCTTCCGCCGGCCGTTGTACTTCCCGAGCGACTCATTCATAACACCGGAAGAACTCTGCCTGGTCAGTTCGGCGGCCTGATGGGAAATCAGCGTGATCCATGGTTTATCGAAGCGTCTCCGTATAATCCGAAATCCTACGGAGCGTATCCGGACTATGAATTTCATTTTGTCCGCGGGCGAGAACGCAACAAAGATCTGAAGTTTCAATCGCCTAATCTGAGTCTCCCGGAAGGACTCAGTCGAAGTCGTCTTTCTGATCGCGACAGTCTGCGTTCGATGCTGGACTTGCAGAGACGTGATCTTGAACAGTCTGCGACGATCGAATCATTTGACCGTCATCGACAGGCGGCCATTTCACTGCTCACGGATGCTGGTGTTCAGCAGGCCTTTGATGTTCACAATGCTGACGCAGAGACACAGGATCGCTACGGTCGAAATGCGTTCGGGTGGTCCCTGTTGATGGCTCGACAACTGGTTCAGGCCGGAGTCAATCTGGTGCAGGTGAACCTGGGGAATAACGAAGCGTGGGATACTCACGACAATAATTTCCCGTTACTGCGAGATTGTCTGTTGCCACCGACTGACCGAGGCATGTCAGCCCTGCTCGACGATCTGCAGTCGCTCGGAATGTTGGAGGAAACGCTGGTCGTGATGGTTGGCGAAATGGGCCGCACGCCCAAAGTGAATGCTCAGAATCGTAGTCCCGGAGCCAAAGCGGGACGCGATCATTGGGGAGCTGTGCAAACGGTTTTTATCGCCGGTGGCGGGACTCGCGGTGGCACCGTGATCGGTGCTTCCGACCAAAACGGGGCCTATCCCGCGTTCGATGCCCAGCAGCCGGAGAATCTGGCCGCCACCATCTATTCCGCTCTGGGAATTCCAGGAACCGCGGTCTGGAAGGACGAACTCAACCGTCCTCACAATATTTATCACGGCGATCCGATTGCCGGGCTGTTCTGAGCAGGAAGCCCCGCTGTCTGGTGCTAACACCTCAGCACTGATGCTGCCTCAATCGACAGCAACCTTCACCACAATCTTTCGCACAGCGGACGGTTGATCGTTAACGGCTACACCGGGGATGTGTCCATCTTGCGGGAAGAAGATCGTAAAGCTTCCTGCCGACACGGTCAGGAAATCGCCGGAGCCGTCGAACAGAGCGTAGTCGGCATCAGCGTCGTACGGCTTCTTAACCGTGAGCGTGTCCACTTTCGCCCACCCCATCTGCTCAACGCCGGCCGCCACGAACTGCACATCGATGTATTTGCGATGCGCTTCCCACACACCTTCCGCTTTCGGCTTGGTCGTGTTGTCCTGAACCAGTGCGAAAATCTGATCCCCATCGATGGGCGTTTTTCCGAGCGGTAAACGGGTGCCATCATGCTCCTGAAGATATTGCAGTGCTTTCGCAATACGCTCCCCAAGACCGTAATACATCTTTGCGTTTGTCAGGGAGTCTGTGACCATGAATCGTGATTCCTATCGCGTTAAAGTGGGCTGAGGTTGGTGGGCAGAGTATGAAACGGCCTCAGGAAAGTCAGCGGACGATGTCGTATTTTCCGTAACGTGCGAATCGACGTCGAGTATCCGCGGGATGCGCTCAACAGGACCATTGCCTGGGACGTAGCCTCGCTCTAAACCAATTCCCGAATCGGCTCATGCGTCTCGGTGAGATACATCGGGCGGCCGGTAAGATCGGGAATCGTTGTGTTTCCGAGATCAATCCCCAGATTGTGGTACAGCGTGGCGAACACATCCGAGTATCCGATCGGACGCGAAATCGCCTCTTCGCCCAAGCGATTGGTTTCGCCGATCACTTGGCCGGTTCTCATCCCGCCACCAGCCAGCATTGCAAAGGTGACCTTCGGCCAATGATCTCGGCCAGCGTCCTTGTTGATGACCGGAGTGCGGCTAAACTCGCCCCAGACAACGACCGACACATCCTTGTCCAGTCCTCGTTCATGGAGATCGCTCACCAGCGCAGCAAGGCCCTGATCGAGCAATGGAATCACCTTCCGGCCGTTGGCAAAATTTGCCCCGTGCCAGTCAAAGTCCGCAAAGGCTACGGTCACACATCGAGCACCCGCTTCGACAAGTCGACGCGCAGCCAGGAACTTGGACATGTGTGCCTGATAGCCCTTTGACGAATACGGCAGACAGTTTGGATCATCCTGACCATATCTCGCGCGAACCTGCGGATCTTCTCGAGTCAGGTCCAGAGCTTCCACAAGTCGACTGGAACTCAAAATCCCGAGGGCCTGCTGAGCAAAGCTGTTGTCCAGGAGTCCGGCTTTCTGATCAGCCTCGCGCCGGAATCGATCGAGTCCCGCGAGCAGTGATCCACGATCCGCCAGTCGCGTCGTATCGATTCCGTTGAGCACCATGTTCTGCAACGCATCACCTGATGGTTTGAACGGCGTGTGTGCCATTCCCAGAAATCCAGCGCCGGGCAAATTGTATGGCTGGTGTTCCATCGCCATCGACAGATCAATGGTGGGCGGCACGGCGGCATCCACCGGCCCGCGCAAACGAGACAACACGGAACCAATCTCGGGCCAGCCACCGAGAGGCTGCGCACGAAACATGCGCCCCGTAACGCACTGAAAAGAAGAGTGACGTTCTTCAGCACCAACCAGCGAACGAATGATCGAGAATTTGTCCATCATCGATGCCACTCGCGGCATCAGTTCAGAAATCTGAATGCCCGGAACGTTGGTCGCGATTGGTTGAAACTCACCACGAATCTCTGACGGGGCACCTGGCTTCAGATCAACCATATCCAGATGCGGCGGACCACCGGTGAGATAAATCATGATCACCGACTTATGTGACGAACGCACTCCGGCGCGATCTTCGGCCTGCAGCAATCGCGGCAGCGACAATCCCCCAAGAGCCAGTGAACCGACCGTCAGAAAATCCCGACGAGGCCTCTTGTCACACAGTTGCACTGGTCGTCCTGTCATCGTGAGCATTGCGTTATCGCTCCGCTGAAGTGTGGCTTCTCAGCCGGACAGTTGCCCAGCGAGGGAGGCCTACTTTAGTCTTCGAACCCGGCGAGTGTCGACTTCTGGTCCGGAAAAGTCGCAGACTTTCAGCGTATGATCGATACCGCTTTTTACCCCCAATTTAACACAGTGATCCGATTGCCGGGCTGTTTTGAACCGGATGCGAATTGCAAATCGGTCGATTGGCTGGATAATGTCGGGACTTTGCGAGCAAAAAGTGCAACGGCACTCGTGGGGAGATGCATGAAATCCCGCCATCGGCGATTTTCGTCTGTTGGCGAGTGATGTCTGTGATCTGTTGCCAATTCGTTGACTCGACTTTCGGTAATTTACTTTTCGAGAAACAAACGTTCATGACTGGAATCAGTCCGACAAACGCTCCGCGAAAGACGCGCCGGCAGAAGGTTTTTGCGGTGCTGCCGACATTGCTGACGCTGTGCAATGCGGCGTGTGGGTTTGGGGCGATCACGATTGCGGCCAAAATTGGTCCGGAACAGATCAGCGGAACAGAACTGCTGGTGACGGCCGCTCAGTTGATCTTCCTTGCGATGCTGTTCGATATGCTCGATGGAAGCGCTGCGAGGCTTACCAATCAGACCTCCGACTTTGGGGCTCAACTGGATAGCCTCTGCGATGCGATCAGCTTTGGAGTCGCTCCGGGTTTCATTTTGTTGCAGTTGGCAAATCCTGATCATAAGCTGCTGATGGCAACTGCGATTCCATTTCCCCCACGACTACTGTGGGCCATCGCCGTTCTGTTTATGGCGTGTGCCATTCTGCGATTAGCGCGGTTTAATGTCGAATCCGATGAAGAAGATTCGCATGAATTTTTCAGTGGGTTGCCTTCTCCAGCAGCGGCGGGAGTTGTCGCTTCTTTTCCGATCGGTATTCGTGAACTGAACGAGCAATTCACTTCCGCCAGTTTGATATCGAAGTATCTTCAGCCTACGTTGGCGATTCTGTTGCCGTTGATTACGCTCGCGGCCGCCGTACTGATGGTTTCTCGCATTCGTTATGCACACGTCTTCAATCAGATGATTCGCGGACGTCGCAGTCGAATCCAGATTCTGCAGATCGTGTTTGCGATGGTTCTGGTGTTTGTGGTGCGAGAGATGGCTTTGCCGGTCTTGTTCTGTGCATTTGCCTTTTCATCGCCGGTGCGAGCACTCTGGCAGCGCTATGTGCGGCCGCCGGCCCCCGCTGTTGCGGTTCACAGTGATACCGACGCCGCTTAGTTTTTGAGTATTTGAGTAGACGTTTTCCAGCAAGTCCTTGATGAGTCAGGGTTGAGATGAATCTGAAAGACTATGTGCGATCCATTCCGGATTTCCCGAAGCCCGGCATTATGTTTCGTGATATCACGCCGATGCTGAAGTCAGCGGCTGCAATGAAGGAAGTCACTCGCCGTTTGGCCGAGCCATTTCGTGATGCCGGAATCACGACTGTGCTGGCTGCTGAAGCACGCGGATTCGTGTTCGGGG
>CAIJTV010000076.1:0-3729 GCA_903823635.1 uncultured Planctomycetaceae bacterium | reverse complement strand
TTCTGGGAGCCGTGATCCCGGTCTGTGAAGGCATCAATATGCTTTACACCCTGTCGGCCATTGACAATCGCGGCTGGGGCTCGGGCACCAAGCTTCCGCACAATGTGACGTCGCTGCTGGGAGTGATGGACGGCGCGGCGAGCGATCTGCGGCCGGGACTTCCATGGCAGGGTGTTGACATCCATGAACCCGTGCGACTGCTGTTTGTGGTCGAGACAACTCCGGAAGCCATGCTGCAGATTATGGCCGAAAATCCCGCGGTGGGTCGTATCTGTCGCAACGGCTGGGCACAGTTGGCTGTGCTTGATCCGGACTCATCGAGGATCCGGCGATTCATTGACGGGAAGTTCGAAGACTACTCACCAACATCGACCGCACTGGCGTCTGCTGATTCATCGCTCGAGTGGTATCGCGGTTGGCGCGACCATCTGAACTTCGCACTGATTCGAACTGCTGGAGGAGTTCCGGCTGCTTCTTCATAGATGACACTCCATCCTTCCTTCCTGAATGGCAGGTTTCGAACTCACACTTTCGCGACCTGCCGCTGACTGATTTTTCAGAACACATCACTCGCAGCCTACCCTCATGCTCACAATTGCCGGAATTATTGTTGTTGCCGCTCCGTTGCTGCTGCTGGCTGTTTTTGGAATAGCGACGCTGCTTCGCATATCGCTGACAGAACGAAACATGGCCAGATTCACCGAGGCATCGACGGTCTTAGGGCTGATCTCTGCGTTGTTCATTCTGGCCGTAATGCTGGCGACCAACGAACGCAATGTCTCTGTGGTGCTTGGTGACTGGGTCAGGATCTCCGGATCTCACGCCCATGACCTGTCAGGGCACGAAGAGCAACATGACCACGAGGCCAGACCCTTAGAGCACCCTTCAGAAAAGATGATGCCGGAAGACAAAGGATCTGACGCCCACGCAGTCATAAAGAGCGTCAATGAAAATGGGGCGACTGAAAAAGAAGCCGCTGAACACGAGGCTGCAGAAGAAGCGGCGGAAAATGAAGTGGCCCATGCTGCTGCATCGAGTGAGGAATCGCATTCAGATCATTTCCACTTTCGTCTGAAGTTCGTGTTTGATCGCCTCAGTGTTCCTTTTGTCATCATGACGTTTGTGTTGTGCGGAGTCATCGCGGCTTTTGCCAGTCGTTATCTGCATCGCGACGAAGGCTTTCATCGATTCTTTATTTACTTCTCGTTCTTTCAGTTGGGCATGATCCTTTCGTCAGTTGCGGGCACCATCGAAACCTTGTTCTTTGGCTGGGAGCTGGTTGGACTTTCGTCCGCATTGCTGGTCGCATTCTTTCATGATCGACCGGCCCCGGTGGCTAACGGCCTGCGAGTTTGGGCGGTCTATCGCATCGCCGATGCGGCCTTTCTGGTGGCCGCATTGACCCTGCACCATCTCTCCGGGTCCGGAGACTTTGACGGCATCGCCGGTCAGGGCGACTGGCCTAACGGGACCGCTGTTCTGTCTGAAGGCTCAGCACTCTTCGTCGGTTGTCTGCTGCTGTTTGCTGCCGCCGGAAAGTCGGCACTTGTACCGTTCTCCGGATGGCTGCCCAGAGCGATGGAAGGTCCAACACCCAGCAGCGCTGTTTTTTACGGTGCGCTGTCGGTGCATCTTGGGGCATTCCTGTTGCTGCGAGTCAGCTCGCTGCTGGATGAATCGCTGACGCTGCGAATTCTTGTCATCCTGCTGGGATTGATCACGATGGTCTATGCCACGATGGTGACTCGCGTACAGACGGACATCAAAAGCAGTCTGGCGTTTTCGTCCCTCACGCAGGTCAGTATCATCGTTGTGGAAATTGGTTTTGGACTGCGTTACATCGCCCTGATTCACATCATTGGCCATGCCTGCCTGCGAACGCTGCAACTGATTCGCGCTCCGTCTTTGTTGCGGGACTATAACTCGATGATCAATGCCATTGGAGCCTATCTGCCGGAAGCACGAGCCGGCAATGTGTCTCCGACGATGCGTTCGCGACTCTATCGATTCGCGGTTGATCGCGGAAACCTCGACTCTCTGCTGGATGAATACGTCGTCCGACCATTTGTTCTGGCTTTCAGTTGGTCTGATCGGATGGAACAGCGCTGGACAACCTGGTTGTCGGGTCAATCAAAGAGCACCGACGACAGCGCGAATGAAAAAGCAGGAGCAGACTTATGATCCCCGAACTTCACTTTCCATGGCTGGAATGTTCGATCTTACTGCCGCTGTTGGGCGCGGTCGCCTGTGGTTTGTTGCGAGACCCGGTCAGGTCGCAGAGAATAGCCGTGATCTGCGGCGTGTTGACCCTGTTTTGCACGACCGGAGAATGGCTCGACTTTGCCATGATCGGATCGTTTGAAGCTCACGACCACTGGGACATGGTTCAGTGGATCTTTCACAAAGACATCTTTGTGATTGATGAACTTAGTGCACCGTTGCTGCCTCTGACCTCGTTGTTGTATCTGATGACGATGGTCTCCACGTTAAGGACGAAGCTGGGACGGTTTTCTTTTGGGCTGACTCTGGCCTCCGAAGCCATTGCTCTGGGAACACTCAGTTGTCACAGTCCATGGGGAATCATTCTGCTGATGTCACTGAGTGTGATTCCGCCGTGGCTGGAGCTTTATCGCAGGGGGGCCTCAACGCGAGTATTCTCGATTCACATGGGATTGAGTGTGATACTGCTTGTGATTGGCTGGAGTCTGGTCGATTTCACAGGCGATCAGCCTCGTGCATCTCTGCTCTCGGCATCACTTTTGACACTGGCTGTACTACTGCGTGCCGGCGTCTGTCCTCTACATCCGTGGATGGCAGACCTGTTTGAGCACGCAACATTGGGCACGGCGTTGCTGTTTGTGGCACCGATGACCGGAGCCTACGCGGTCATGCATTTGGTTTTTCCAGTGGCTCCTGCCTGGGCGATGCAGAGTATTGCGGTGTTGTCACTAACCACTGCCGTTTATGCTGCCGGTATGGCGACGATTCAGACCGATGCCCGACGATTCTTTTGCTTTCTCTTCCTCAGTCATTCCTCGCTGGTCCTTTCGGGCCTTGAGATTGTCACCACGATTGGACTCACCGGGGCGTTGTGCGTATGGATCTCTGTGGGACTGTCACTGGGCGGTTTCGGCTTGACGCTGCGTTCCATGGAGTCACGAATCGGACGAATTTCGCTCAAACGATACCATGGGATGTATGAGCACACGCCAACTTTGGCGGGTTTGTTTTTGTTGACCGGACTGGCCTCAATCGGCTTTCCCGGCACCATCGGATTCATCGGGATGGAACTGCTGGTAGAAGGAGCTGTTGACGTTTACCCGTTGGTAGGTTTGGCGGTCGTTGTGGCAGCGGCATTAAATAGCATCGCAATTCTGCGAGCCTATTTCAGGATCTTCACCGGTCGAAAATTCGAGACCTCTGTCATGCTGCGTTCGCGTCCTTCGGAACGTTTTGCTGTTACCGTTCTGACCATTCTGGTTCTGGGAGGAGGTCTTTGGCCGCAACCAGGAGTTGCTTCAAGGCACCACGCGGCTATGGAACTGATGGATCACCGGGATCGTTATGCCAATGAACGAGAAGCCGTGATTGTGCCCGAGACGGAGACTGACCAGGAGAAAGAAACAGAAAAAAAAAGCGACGAAAAGGCTCAGGCCACACATGCCGTCAAGATCATTACAGCCCAACGTTTGATGGCCGCCAAGAACGCGGACGTCAAAAAACCGCTTG
>CAIJTV010000075.1:0-5067 GCA_903823635.1 uncultured Planctomycetaceae bacterium | reverse complement strand
GCTGTTGCGGCTGTGATCGAAGCTCTTAAGAAGATGGCCAAGCCAGTCAAGGCAACTGACCGTGAGTCCATCGCAAAGGTCGCAACGATCGCCGGAAACAACAATCCGGACATCGGGGAGTTCCTGGCGGACGCTCTGATGAAGGTCGGCAAGGACGGCGTGATCACCATCGAAGAAGGTCGGCACGTTACGACGGAAGTTGACCTTGTTGAAGGTATGCAGTTCGATCGTGGCTACCTGTCTCCACACTTCATCACTGATGAAGATGAGCAGGAAGTTGTGATGGAGAACTGCCGCATTCTTCTGCACGAAGAAAAGATCAGCAGCGCAAAGCAGTTGGTTCCGTTGCTGGAAGCGATCTCCAAGGGCAATGTGCCTCTGCTGATCATTGCAGAAGATATCGAAGGCGAAGCACTGGCAACTTTGGTTGTCAACAAGATGCGCGGCATCGTGAAGGTCGCTGCGGTCAAGGCTCCGGGTTACGGCGATCGTCGCAAGGCGATGATGGAAGACCTCGCAATCCTGACTGGCGGCAAGGCCTTCTTCAAAGATCTTGGGATCAAGTTGGAAAACATCCAGCTGTCGGATCTGGGCAAGGCGAAGAAGATTCACATCGACGCTAACAAGACTGTTATCGTCGAAGGTGGCGGTAAGAAGGGCGATATCGCCGGTCGTGCTGAACAGATTCGTCGCGAAATCGAAACGACGGACAGCGAATACGATCGCGAGAAGCTCCAGGAGCGACTGGCGAAGCTGGCGGGCGGTGTGGCTCAGATCAATGTCGGAGCTGCTACTGAGACCGAGATGAAGGAACGCAAGGATCTGTTCGTTGACGCTCTGGCGGCAACTCGTGCAGCGATCGAAGAAGGCATCGTGCCTGGCGGCGGAGTGGCTCTGCTACGTTGTGCATCGGCTCTTGATGAGCTGAACACAAAGGGCGACGAAGACTTCGGCGTAGAGTTGATTCGCAGCATTCTTGAAATGCCATTGCGAACAATTGCCGAGAACGCAGGGCTTGATGGTGCGGTTGTTGCCAATCGCGTCAAGAAAGAGAAGAAAGTTAGCTACGGCTATGACGCTCTGAATGACAAGTACGGCGATATGCTGCAGTTCGGTGTGATCGACCCAACGAAGGTTGTTCGAACCTCACTGCAGAATGCTTTCAGCGTCGCGTCATTGCTGATGACTACCGACTGCATCGTTGTCAACGAGCCTAAGAAGGCCGAAGACGGTCATCATGACGACCATCACCACGACGGTGGCATGGGCGGAATGGGTGGCATGGGCGGCGGAATGCCGGGCATGGGCGGAATGGGCATGCCTGGGATGATGTAGTCCCGATTGAGTTTCGAGCGCGTCCCCGGTCGCTAAGGCCGGGGACACTGATTCGATTGATTCTTCGGTTCGACTCGCTCTTGATACCGCGCAGATTCAAATTCTTTTAATCAAACTTAATTCAATAACACTCTGAGCCGGGCTCAGACTCTCACGGAGTTGTCGCATATGAAAATTAATCCACTTGATGATCGCGTTGTTGTTCGCCCAAACGAAGCTGAAGAAACAACCGCTGGCGGGATCGTGCTGCCAGACGCTGCCAAGGAAAAGCAGCAGCGTGGGACTGTTCTTGCTGTAGGCCCAGGCCGACTTCTTGAGAGCGGTGAGCGTTCTCCGATCAGCGTTAAGATTGGCGATCAGGTTCTCTTCGGCAAGTACGGCGGGACAGAGATCGAGATCGACGGCGAAGAAGTCAAGATTCTGCGAGAGAGCGATATCCTGGCGAAGCTGGTCTAATCATTTGTTGCACGCTGTTAAATGCCCGACCTGTTTTTTCCAGGTCGGGCGGCAGTATCGAGCCCTGATAATCGAGCCCTCAGAGTGGTTCGCATCGCCTGTTTTGAACACATTTTTAATTATCGCAGCGTCTGATCGCTGAAGGAGCCTTCGAAGTGGCAAAGCAACTTTTATTTGACGATCGAGCCCGCATCAAGCTGCTGCGCGGCGTGGAAACACTGGCCAAAGCTGTTGCGGTTACGATGGGACCAACTGGTCGCAATGTGATCATCGACAAGAGCTTCGGCAATCCGGTCGTTACCAAAGACGGTGTGACCGTGAGCAAGGAAGTCGAGCTGGAAGATCCTTATGAGCACATGGGTGCCAAGCTGGTGAATGAAGTCGCCAGCAAGACCAGCGACACAGCAGGTGACGGAACCACAACCGCAACTGTTCTGGCTCGAGCGATCTACAGCGAAGGTCTTCGCAGCATTTCTCTCGGAGCAAACCCGACTGTTGTCCGCAAAGGCATCGAGATCGCTGTCGAAGCGGCTCTGAAGAGCATCGAAAAGCTGGCTCGCCCTGTCGAATCCAAGCAGCAGATTGCTCAGGTCGGCGCGATTTCTGCCAACAACGACAAAGCGATTGGTGAGATGATTGCCAATGCCATGGAACGAGTTGGCCGTGACGGCGTGATCACCGTTGAAGAAGGCAAGGGCAACAGCACGACTCTTGAGTTTTCTGAAGGCATGCAGTTCGATAAGGGTTATATCAGCCCTTACTTCGTGACTCAGGCTGAAGACATGAAGTGCGTTCTGGAAGACTGCCTGATTTTGCTGTTTGAAAAGAAGGTCTCCAGCCTTCGTGACTTCGTTCCATTGCTCGAAAAAGTCGCTCGCTCAGGCAAGCAGCTTTTGGTTGTGGCAGAAGATGTTGACGGCGAAGCTTTGACAGCTCTGGTCGTCAATAAGCTGCGTGGCATCCTGAAGATCTGTGCTGTGAAGGCTCCAGGTTTCGGCGATCGTCGTAAGTCGATGCTGGGCGACATGGCTGTTCTGACCGGCGGAACGATGATTTCCGAAGATCTCGGGATCAAGTTGGAATCTGTCGAACTGTCACACCTCGGAAGTGCTCGTCGCGTTGAAGTGACCAAGGACAACTGCACCATCATTGAAGGTGCAGGCAAGGCCTCTGTGATCAAGACTCGCGTTCAGCAGATCCGAGATCACATCGAAAAGACGGACAGCGATTACGACCGTGAAAAGTTCCAGGAACGTCTTGCGAAGCTGACCGGCGGCGTGGCTGTAATTTCTGTCGGTGCATCCACCGAAGCAGAAATGAAGCAGACCAAGGCTCGCATGGAAGACGCTCTGCACGCAACTCGCGCGGCTGTCGAAGAAGGCATTCTTCCTGGCGGTGGCGTTGCCTTGCTGCGAGCGATTGACGATGTTAACAAGGTCAAAGTCAGCGGCGACGAAGCAAGCGGCGTGGGCATCGTGGCACGAGCCCTCGAAGCTCCTGCTCGCATGATCGCGACGAACTGCGGCAAAGATGGCGCTGTCATCGTTGACGAAGTGCGTCAGTTGAAGGGTCCTATGGGCTACGATGCCGCAAAGGATGCTTACGTTGATATGCTTGCGGCCGGGATCCTCGATCCAACCAAGGTCGTTCGCAACGCTCTGTCAAACGCAGCGTCAATCGCTGGTCTGATGCTGACGACTCAGGTGCTGGTTACCAAGTCAGAAGATGCTGAAGGCGGAAAGAAGCCAGCATCAGAAGGCGTGATCCGATAGTCACAAGCTGTGAGTCGCCCCGAAGACCTCGGGGCTGCTCCGGCAGTGGCGATCTCATCGCAGGATTTTTTCACGGCAGCTCGCAGGCGACTGATTCGCTGTCCCGGTTTTGTTAGGGTCTCCTCGAGTCGCCTGCGGGCTGCCGTGAAACGAAAAATCAGACCGGGGCACCAGCAATGGTGTCCCGTCTTCATTTAAACATTACTACTGGCCGGGCCTTGCGCCCTCTCTGCAAAAACCTTCTTCGGCTCATCATGATGGCGGCGCAGCGTGATTATTATGAAGTTCTCGGAGTGGCGCGGAATGCGTCGCCGGAAGAACTGAAGAAGGCCTACAAAAAACTGGCTCTCAAATATCATCCGGACCGCAATCCGGATGATGAAGAGGCTGTTGATAAGTTCAAACAAGCCTCGGAGGCGTTTGAAGTCCTGAACGATGCCGACAAGCGTGCTCGCTACGATCGCCATGGCCATGCTGGCGTCAAAGGCGCTAGCGGGGGCGGCGGTTTTAATGATGTCAACGACATCTTCAGCGCGTTCGGAGATCTGTTCGAAGGCTTTGGATTTGGCGGAAGTGGTGGCGGTGGTCGTCGCGGAGGCGGCACCCGTTCAGGAGCTTCTCGCGGTGAATCACTTCAGGCGACGGTGCGAATTGATTTGCCGGAGGCGTTTAACGGCTGCAAACGAGAACTCCGAATTTCGCGTCATGAAGGCTGTGACACCTGCCAGGGTTCTGGTTGTAAACCGGGGTCGTCTCCGACCAAGTGCTCCACATGTGGTGGTCACGGCCAGGTGATTCAATCACAGGGCTTCTTTCGGTTTCAGACTAGTTGCCCAGCCTGTCGTGGTCGTGGCACGGTTGTGAAGGATTCCTGCGTGTCCTGCAATGGACAGGGCCGAATCATGAAGGAGGTCATGCGAGAGGTCAACATTCCGGCGGGGGTCGACTCGGGCATGCAGCTTTGTCTTCGTGGCGAAGGTGAAGCCGGCCTGAATGGCGGCCCGCGTGGCGATCTCTACGTTGATATCGAAGTCAAGAAGCACCCGTTGTTCAAGCGAGATGGCCAGGATCTGACATACCGCTTGCCGGTCACGATCGCTCAGGCATCACTGGGTGCTGAGATTGAAATACCGACCTTAAAGGGTCCGGAAACTTTGAAAATCAAACCGGGCACTCAGCCTGGCGAGATCAATCGCCTGCGAGGCATGGGAATGCCCGATCCTCGTGGTGCGAATGGCCGAACTGGAGATCTGCTGGTCGAAGTGCAGGTCGAGATTCCTCGCAAGCTGTCCTCGGAGCAGGAAGAACTTCTCCGCAAGCTGGCAGAATTGGACCATAAGAATGTGATGCCTCAACGCAAATCATTCTTTGAGCAGGTGAAGACGTTCTTCTCAGGTCAGAATTCAGAAGAAGAAACTTAGAGGCCACTCAGCTTGTAGTGCTGGCTTTAGCCGGCATCCGTCAGGGAATTTGATCAATAATGCCGACTGAAGTCGGCACCACG
>CAIJTV010000074.1:0-3561 GCA_903823635.1 uncultured Planctomycetaceae bacterium | reverse complement strand
GTATATTGCTGCCAGGTCATCTCCGTGTCTTTGTTGATGCCGCAGAGGCGATATGTCAGACGTTCGCCGGGAGCCAGAAGTTTGCCGAACGTCGGAACTCGTCCGTCGTAAACTCGAGCCATAAAGAGGCCCAGTGGCTTCACACAGGCCAGCAGAGCAATCAAATACAAACTGATCTGAAGAATGGAGTTGAGGGTCATGAGAAGTTCTCCGGCTTCAAAAGAGCGGCCATCAAATAAACGATCAGGCCAACAGTGAGCACGAGTGCGAACCAGGTTGTGCCGTCCATCGCTAATCCTCCGCTCGAAGACTGTTGAGGAACCGAACGAATCCCAGAGAGCCGCCGAAGAACGCGACTCCGACCAAAAGCCAGACGATGTCCATGTGTCATTCCTTGTCAATCTGCCGATCAAAAGATGTTCTTGATCGACATTAATTCGTATCGAAGGAATTGAAGCACAGGCCGCATCAAAAGGGCGTCAAGAGTTGGTTCGCAGATATCAAGACTTTGTAAAGACGCGGCAGACAGATTCACGGTGGCTGCTCAACGCAAAGATGCGAAGAACTGCTCGTGGTAGAACCAGGATTATCCCGAAGCCTGCAGTCCGACAAGAATAATGGCTTCCATGGACCGGCCTCGGCTCTTCCCCGAAATCTCAGAACGCAAACAGCCCCGCCTGTCGTTTGACGGGCGGGGCTGTCGCTTATTCTTCGAGTGATCTGGACAATACTGGCGCCGTGGTCAGTCTCTGAAAGAAGTGATCCCTGTTGACGCCATCAAAAGCAGCCTTTCTTCAGACAACAATTTTTGAAGCGTCGACCGGAACCGCAGGGGCAGAGATCATTCCGTCCCAGCTTCTCTTCGAGAAGCTTGTCACCATGGACCACCCGGACTCCTCGCTTAACCTGAGTCTCTGACGGATAGCCTTGACGACGCTTACTCATTGTTTCGAAAAAATGGTCCTTCATTGTCGTTCTGTTTGTGTTGATGATCGATTCGATTTCGCATGGGACACCTCCTAAACAATTGAACAACAAAGTCACGCGTCGGCGAGACACCGTGGGCGTGGCCAAGGTTCGTGCGATAGTAAGCTGACTTCTGCCAGGCCATCCGCTACAAAGGGCGATAGCAAACCCCGTCGATCCGAGACGCGTCGTGGAGCATGATTCGCTGGCATATATCGCCTCGAACGGTGGGTCCGATCGTTTAATGCGTGCGTAGTTCGCAACATCCCCATTGAAGGGTTCTCTTATGGCCAATGTGTTCGGGTTCGGTGCAGTTGGCGACGGCGTGACCGACGACACCGACGCGCTGCAGCATACGTTGGATTCCGGGGACGGCATTCTGCGTCTGAATAAGGGCACCTACCGCATCACAAAGCCACTGCTGCTTGATCTGACGAAGCAAGGATTCGGAGCTGTTCGCGGTGAGAATGGAACGTCGCGAATTGTTATGGCTGGTGAAGGCCCGGCGATAAGAGTTGTTGGCGATCATCAGGGCACTGCTTTTCCAGGCAGCGTACAAACTCACACCTGGGATAAAGAACGCTTCCCGATTATCTCCGGCATTGAAATTGTTGGCGAGCACCCGAATTCCGTCGGAATTGAACTTCGCCGAACCATGAAGTGCATCGTGTCTCAGGTCCTGATTCGCCAATGCCGGATTGCCGTGCATCTGGTGGAACGCAATCGAGACTTCCTGCTGGCCGATTCGCACCTGTATGACAATCACGAGATCGGTTTGTTCTTCGATCACTGCAATTTGCATCAGATTATTGTGCACGGTTGCCACATCAGTTGGAACAAGATCGCCGGAATCAAATCACTGGGCGGCGACGTGCATAACCTGCAGATCGTGGGCAACGACATTGAATACAACAACGCCACGGCCGGAGGTCCCAACGCATCGCCCGATGCGGCATCTTTATCCCGGCATCCTGGTGGCTCGGAAATCTGGTTCGACGCCACTGAAGGGATTGTCAGCGAAGTCACCATCAGCGGTAACACGATTCAGGCGACTGTTCAGAATGGCGGAGCCAATATTCGCATCGTTGGGGCGGCTGTGAAGCGACCACAACTCGCCGATTCGCCAGCGAGCAAATCTCCGGACACAGCTCACCTGATTAACATCACGGGCAATGTGCTGGGAAGTCAGTGGCGAGCTGTCGAGTTACAGAACGTCTCCCGAGTCACGCTGACCGGGAACACGATTTATGATTCAACCAACCTGAGCATCTTTGCTGCGCAGTGTTCGGGAATCGTCGTCAGCGGAAACTCGTTTGGCTGGCGAGGTATGGATTCGGAAGTGCCGAAGGATGGGCTGCGGTTCGAAGACTGCGATAACGTCCTGCTCAGCAGCCTGACGACTCAAAGATTCTCCGCGGGAAGTCCCGACGACGGCGCGGCGGTGACATTTGTTCGCTGCACGGATTGCGGAATGACGGATTGCCAGATCATGGATCCTGTGCATCGCGGCGTGGAGCTGCAGGATTGCCAGCGGTGTCGGATCACGAATAACACAATCGTCGACCGTCGTACTACTCCCACGATGCGGCAAGCCATCCGCCTGACTGGAAAGAGCCAGCACAACCTGGTTTCGGGCAACATCCTCGCCGGCGCCACCGAATCACTGCTGAGCGGGCTACCGGACTTGCCGGGAAGCTATGCCAACGTGTTACTCGGTGAGAAATAGCGGCATGGAAGCTGAAATGCTGCACGCCACTATTGAAAGATAAGAGAATACAGATCCGCCTCTTTCATTGCGAAGCGTAAAATCACCGGCTTGCCGATCAGTGATTCAACGCTGGCATTGTTCTTCCATGTGACTTTGCGATCAATGGAATCGCCGTAGATGAGGTCACAGTCCTCCAATGTATACCCGGGAATCACAGACCCATCAGGATTGCAGATCGCCACTCGGACCATTCCCGCCGCACTGGTTGCCACGTTAATCGATAGTTCTTTGCCAGTGAATGTAATCGGCTTTGTTTGCAGTTCACCGTTCTGCAGTTTGGCATGGACCGACGCGAAGCCATCGATTCGGAGCGAATAACGACGAAGGCGAGAATTACGGCCTGTGAAATACGATTCCGTCGCATACAACGATAGCTCACGTGGGGCATCATCTTTCGTGGAGTCCGTTTCGACCACGTGCCACGCGATATAATTATCGCCATACGACCAGTTATGTTCAGTTCTCAAGCCGGGCCGCAGGAACACATCGTTGCTCTGACGAAACGTCTTGCCATCTCGACTGGTGATGTACACCGAATCTGTCACCGCTGTCCCGTAACGCGGCGCGACAGTCATGCGTTTTTCGCGAAGACTCCATTCCGGCAAAAGCGGAGTTGATGCCGTGAGTCCATGGTCCACGTAACGCGCGGGGAATCCCAGATAAATCTGAGGTGCTCGTTCGTAAGGCTTGATCTGGTTGACATAAAACTGAGCCAGTTGCTCGGGGCCTTCGCCTTCAGGAAACTCAATCGTGCCCTCATCCGTCCAGTTCACAAAGTCGTCCGAAACCGCGCGATTGACCAGGCGAGTGCCAGTTGTTCCCTCACC
>CAIJTV010000073.1:0-3701 GCA_903823635.1 uncultured Planctomycetaceae bacterium | reverse complement strand
CGATGCCTCACGGATTTCAGTCGGAGATACTCGCCAGTCTTCTACCAGTGAAGGAGTTCAATCCGCGAGTGGCCGAGCAGTTTCAGAAATCCGCTTTGGATTCTCCCGCGACGTCTTACCATCTGAAATTGAGTCCTGATGCCTTTCATCTGCCGATGTTTCAGTTGTCCGATAACATGACTTTGCGAGATCCGACGCTGACGGATTTGCCGGGGCACCAGTGGATTTATGGTGGAGTCCCCAAGGCGGGTGCAACGCTTTGGGCCAGCTCGCGAATTTCAGGAGATTCGGGTGCGGCGGTACCCACGATTGTGCATCACGATTATGGATTTGGTCAGGTTGTCTGGATGGGGATCGACAGCACGTGGCGTTGGCGAATGCGGTCCGGGGATGCTCGCCATTATCGCTTCTGGGGCCAGCTCATCCGCTGGGCGGCGAGAAATAAGTCGGCGGCTGGCAATGATGACGTGCGGATGACGTTGTCGGATACGGTCATTGGTGAAGCCGAACAGGTCGATGCGGTGGTCCGCTGGAATCCTGAACGCCTGAACGAACTCCAGGGAGCAACCATCAAGGTTGTGGCTACGCCCATTGTTGCGAAGACTGATTTGAAGACCGATACGGATATGAAGACGGGTGGCTCTGTTGCTGCGAACGAAAACTCTTCAACGTTGACGCAGTTCACAGGCGCTCTGGAAGCCTCACAGGATTCGCCCGAACGATTTCGTGGTCGCGTTCCGAAGTTGGCTCCGGGGCTTTGGCAGATTGAACTGCAGGTAACCGGTGGCACTCTGAATCTGGAGCAATCGATTCGCACAGAACTGCTGGTTCGAAAAGAAGAGTCCACAGAACTGGCCAACGTTAGTTGTAACCGAGCCCTGTTGCGGCAACTGGCCGGAATGACCGGCGGAGAAATGATCGAGCCGTGGAATACGGATCGACTGGTAAGTCTGCTTCGTCCGGTCGATCACGCCGCTCAAGAGGTTCAGGAACGAACACTCTGGGATCATTGGTGGGTGCTGATCGTGTTGTTTTCGCTGATGATGACAGAATGGGTGATTCGGAAGCTGAACGGTTTGGCGTAGCGGAACAACGCTATGCTTGCGGATCCGATTCTACGGACGCTGTTCACAACGAGCGTGTCGCATCATTCCCTGTGATCCAGTCTGTTTGCGTCGGAAACGTCCCGCCGCAACATGCAGTGTTCCCAGATAGTTTTGGGTGACATAGCAACTGGGCACTGCTGGCTGTAGTCCGCAATGCAAACAGAACGGTGTCAGGCTCAACCCTCCGGCAAACAACCGAGGCGGGCCATGATGGCAGCAGAGTTCCGTCACGAGAGAAGCAGATTGTTGCGCGATTATTGTGCTGAACAGGTTCAGCTTTTCTGATTTCCAGAATTCAGTCGGCAAGGCATCACCCGGCGGTCGCCCTTCGGGGCACAATAGCTCCAAGCGTTACGAACTGAATGCCGTTGAGGTGTTCGATTTGTTGTCCTTAGTTCTTCATTCCCTGATGGCGCCCTGATTAATCGCAGTCATACAATGAATCCAGTATCTGCCACCCTGGAAAGTCTGCGTCGCGTTTGCAGCCGCATTTCGGGACGGAAAGGCAAGTACGGGTGACAGGGATTCCACTGTGAGTACCGTTCACTCTTCGGCTTACAGGGTTTGCTGCTCTGAGATTGGTCACGTCGGCAGCTTCAAGACCGGCATTTCGGCTCGAATGTTGCTGAACTGATTGCGTTGATGGCTTGCCGGAGAGGCGGTTAAGCCAAGAACGTTTTGAAATTGCCCCTATCGAACTGTTTTCATGTATCAGGAACGCAAATGTCTACTCGGCGGACTCAAGGCTTATGGCTAGGCGGCCTGATAGCAGCCTTCGTCACAGGCCTGATCGTCTGGAACCAACTGGGCAAGTCTCCGGAGACGCTTGAGGACGAAGGACGCCGCGCGCTGGTTCGTAATGAGTTGAAAGTGGCCATCGCCGCATTTCAGCAAGCAGTGAAGATTTCTCCGGACCGTCTGTCTTCGTGGAAACTGCTGGCCGATGCAGCCTGTCGCGACGGCCAGGTCGATGAATCCTTTAGAGCATTCAAGGTGGTGACAAATCTCGCGCCGGACGATGCGAACTCCCTGGGGCTCCAATTGGGAGGACGCTGGATGAGCAGGAATCAGATTCAACCGGCGATCCGAACTCTGAAGCTGGCCATCGTCGCCAGTTCCCGTCCTCCGCAGCCATTTCGATTGCTGGCTCAAATCTACAGCGTGACCGGACAGCGGCGAGAAGTCGTTCGCTGCCTGATAGAGTTGCTGAAACGCAATGAGTTTACTCGCAACGATCTGCTGGTGTTGTCGTCCGTGAATCCCACGATTAATGATCCTCAACGACTTGAGATGATTCTTAAGGCGAACCCGGCCGACAAATCCCCGTTGATGTCACTGGCGATGCAGGAACTGGATCAGAATCAAGTTTCTGCCGCCAAACAATATTTGATCGACATCACAACGGCCGATCCAAACAACGCCGAAGCGCAGGGGTTACTGGGCGAAGTCTTTGCCGACTTCGAGCCTGATGCATTTCTCGAATGGAACTCCAGCTTGCCGCAGGAAGTGGAAACGGATCCCGGTATCTGGCTTGCGCGAGGGAAATGGCTGCATGCAAACAAGCACACGCCGCAGGCCGTCCGATGCCTGTTGGAAGTCATCAAACGCGAGCCAGAAAATCTGTCTGCATGCACGTTGCTGGGACAACTGCTCAAATCCCAGGGGCAACAGGAACTGGGCAATGAGTTCACAGAGCGAAGTCGCAGACTGCAAAGAATTTTGGATCTCAACGAACGCATCAAGGAACCGCGCGGAAGCGAATCTGTTCGCCCGATGATTGAGGAACTTGAAGCCACGGGACGTCTCTGGGAAGCGTGGGGCTGGTGTGTCCTTTTTCTCCAGGAACAGCCCAGCGATAAGACAGGGATTGCGACAATTCGTGATCGCATAGCACCGCAACTCAAGTACGACGTACCCCGCACGACCGCCGCTTCAGCACCGGGAAAGACGCTCGACGTGAGTCTTTACCCACTGCCGGATTGGGCCAAAATCAAAGCCGACGCCGTGAGCGATGTGACGACTCGTCAGCAATCAGCTTCGCCGATTCATTTCGACGATCGTTCCGCTGAGGCTGGTCTTGAATTCAGATACGTCAACACGAAGGCTCAGGAGAGCGGCCACAAGATTTATGAAACCATGGGAGCTGGCGTTGCTGTTTTGGATTTTGATCAGGACGGCTGGCCGGACCTGTATCTGCCTCAGGGGAAGACACTGCCGTTAAACAGTGACACTGGTCCCAGTGATTCAATCTATCGCAACCTGCGAGGTCAACGGCTTCGTGACGTCACGATGAATGCGAACATCCACGAGACGAGTTATTCGCAGGGAGTGTCAGCCGGCGACATCAACAACGATGGGTTTCCGGATGTGTATGTGGCCAACCTGGGTCGGAATAGTTTGTTTCAGAACAATGGAGATGGAACGTTCACGGAGATCACTCAGGCAGCAGGCCTGCAGGAGAGCGTCTGGACCGTCAGTTGTGCCATCGCAGATCTCAACGGGGACAGCTTGCCGGATTTGTTCGACGTGAACTACGTTCAGGGCCCGGAGTTGCTGACGGCGACTTGTCTTGACCAGACCGGCCGACCGGTTGTG
>CAIJTV010000072.1:0-5944 GCA_903823635.1 uncultured Planctomycetaceae bacterium | reverse complement strand
GGGGGCGAGTTCCGCGTGAACACGACCATTGCGAACGATCAGGAATCTCCAGCCATAGGGATGGATGCGGATGGGGACTTTGTCGTGACTTGGGAGAGCAACGGTCAGGACGGAAGTTCCGACGGCGTCTACGCTCAGCGTTACAACGTTGCCGGTGTCGCACAAGGGGTCGAGTTCCGCGTTAATACATTTACGGCGAGCGATCAGAGTGATCCAGCCATCTCGATGGATGCGGATGGAGATTTTGTCGTCACCTGGACCAGCCTAGGTCAGGACGGCAGCTTCTCCAACGGCGCGTACGCTCAGCGTTACAGCGCGGCCGGTGTGACGCAGGGGGGCGAGTTCCGCGTCAACACGTTAACGACAAACAGTCAAAGTGAGCCGTCTATAGCGATGGATGCGGACGGAGATTTTGTCGTCGCGTGGACCAGCCTAGGTCAGGACGGCAGCAGCGAAGGGATCTACGCACAGCAGTACCAGTCGGATGCTCCTGTGCAGTTGACGAACGGTGTGATGTCGCTTTCTGGGAGCGACGTGGCCGACGAGATAAGCATCGAGCGAATTAGCCCGGCAGGTTCGCCCGTTTATCTGAATGCCGTTCGCAACGGCGTGAACTACACAATCGATGCCACAAAGGTTACCAACATCGTGATGAATGGCTCAACCGGCGACGACCGGCTGGCCATCGATGCCGTTCTGTCGACACCCGCTACTCTCAACGGCGATGGCGGAAACGATACGCTGATCGGTGGAGTTGCCAACGACATTCTAAACGGAGGAACAGGTGATGATGTTTATGTCTTCGACACGGACCTGGCCTCGGGAACCGATCTCATTACGGATGTTTCGGGGCTTGAGACATTAGACTTCAGCCAGACAGCGAGTACCTTGCTGGCAGTCAATTTGGGCCTCAGCACGACCCAGGTCGTGAATGCCAATCTTTCGCTGAGACTCGCCTCAGGAAATTCGATTGAAAATGTGCTCGGTGGATCACTGGGCGATACTCTGACCGGAAACGCTCGGCCCAATCGACTGACTGGCGGCGAAGGTGATGACATCCTTGCCGGAGCTGCCGGAAACGATACTTATCTTTTCGACGCCGATCTGATCCTCGGAGCCGACACCATCGACGAAGCCGGTGGCGGGACAGATACCCTGGACTTCAGTGCATCGACAACCAGAAATCTCGCGATCAATCTTGCGAATGCGGGTTTGCAGACTGTGGCGCCCGGTAGCCTGACGCTGAATCTCTCTGCGGATAACACCATCGAGAATGTGATTGGCGGGACTCTGAACGATTCGATCACAGGGAATTCGCTGGCGAATGTGCTTGCAGGAGGGCTCGGAGACGACACCTACAACTTCGATACAGATGCGGTCCTTGGTGTCGACAGGATTCAGGAAACGGGCGGTCTCGATACACTCAACTTCAGTGCGACGACGGCCCAGGCCATCGCGGTCGACCTGGCCAGCACAGCATCGCAGGTCGTCACGGCTTCACGTCTGACACTTCAGTTGTTGTCGAACAACTCGATCGAAAACGTCATCGGCGGTTCACTGGGTGATACGCTGACTGGCAATAGTCTGGAGAATTCGCTCACTGGTGGTGGCGGAAATGATACACTCGTCGGTGCTGCCGGAAATGATGTCTATCTGTTCGACTCAGACCTTGCCCTTTCCAGCGACACGATCAATGACGCCAGCGGCATTGACACGCTCGACTTCAGTGCGACAACAACGCGTGGGGTCACCGCGAATCTGGCCAACGCCGCATCGCAGGTCATCAATGCAGGTCTGTCACTGACTTTGTCGTCGGCAACATCGATCGAGAGCATGATCGGCGGAGCGTTGGGAGATAATCTTACTGGAAACACATTGGCTAACGTCATCACGGGAGGTCCGGGGAATGACACTCTGACCGGTAGTGCTGGGGATGACACCTATCTGTTTGCTGCCAATGTCAATCTTGGCGCTGACACGATCAATGAGGCCGGAGGAGGAATCGACACTCTCGATTTCAGCAGCACGACGACTCAGTCTGTTTCTGTGAATCTGTCGAATGCTGCATCGCAAGTCGTCAATCCAACACTGTCGTTGACGCTGTCTGCAGGCAACACGATCGAGAAGCTGATTGGCGGATCTCAGGGAGACACTCTGACAGGAAACACGCTGGACAATGTTCTGACAGGTGGTGGAGGGAACGATACGCTCACCGGGGCTGCTGGAAATGATACTTATCTTTTCAACACGGATCTGGTTCTTGGGGGCGATACGATCAACGAATCGGGAGGCGGTGTTGATACACTGGATTTCAGCAGTACCCTGAACAGCGCTGTCGCTGTAAATCTGGCAACGGCTGGTCTCCAGACCGTGACTTCCGGACGACTGACGCTGACGCTATCAGCAGTCGATACGCTGGACAGTGTCATCGGCGGAGCCCTGGGCGATACGCTGACGGGCAATGCTCTGAGTAACCGCTTTACCGGCGGCGGCGGAAATGATCTGCTGACAGGTCGCGCTGGCAACGATGTCTACGTGTTTGATACCGATGTGAGTTTAGGCAGCGACACGATCAACGAAGCGGACGGTGGAATTGATATTCTGGACTTCAGGCCAACAAGCACGCGTGCGGTTGTGGTTGATCTTTCGCTTGCAGTCGCTCAGACCGTGAACGCCGGTCTGATGCTGAATCTCAGTTCGAGCAGCACAATTGAGAACGTCCTTGGAGGAACCCTCAACGATATCCTGACGGGCAACACGCTGAGCAATAGCCTGACAGGAGGCAGTGGCGATGATGTGCTCAGAGGCGGATCTGGGAATGATGTTTATGTGTTCGATGCGGATCTTTCACTTGGGAGTGACACGATTGTTGAGACTGGTGTTGGCGTCGATACGCTGGATTTCTCTCTGACGACAACGCAGCGAATCGAAATCGACTTGTCTGTCGCAACATCTCAGGTGATTAATGCAGGACTGACTCTGGCACTCTCAGCGACAAACACAATCGAGAATGTGATTGGCGGATCGCTCAGTAACATCCTTGTCGGCAACTCGCTGGCCAACACGCTGACGGGCAACAGCGGAGACGATGTTCTTTCAGGCCGTGCCGGCAACGATACGTTGGTTGATAGTACGGGGAAGAACATCCTGATCGGCGGTGATGGAGCCGACAGTTTGACAGGGGGAAGCGGAGAAGATCTGTTGCTGGGAGCCAGATACGTCTACGAAAACGATTTCTCGGCCCTCGATTCTCTGCTGAGCGAATGGACTTCGGCCAGTCTCTTTACAGACCGCGTCGGGCACCTGCAGGGGACAGTAGCAGGAGGCATTCATAACGGATTTACGCTGACACGAAGTACGGTGAAAGAGGACAGTTCCGCTGATACGCTGATTGGCGGGAATGGCCGTGACTGGTATCTGCGAAATAGTCTGGGATCGCCTTCGATCTTCCGAGACACGACAACGGAATCGAACGTCGACAGTGTGTTCACGGAGATTGATACTTGGTTGTAGTGCATTGTCAGTCATGTTGTTTCACTCATCCAATCCTGGACTGCTGCAGCGGGCTGCAGCAGTCCAAGGTTAGGCCACAGAACACTTTCGAGTGGAATTCCTGAACGGAGACCGTCACAATGCCAACGCGTGAATGTTGGCCGTCTTTGATTCAGGGTCGTCATGTCCAGCTTGCTTGCGAAACTCGCTAAAGCGAAATCCAGACTATTCGGCTCTGCCCCCGAATCGGTTCCGGTTCCGTTTGAAGTGCCCTGTGATTGTGGGCATCGGGTGACGGGGATTCGCAGGACGAGTTATCAGATTGCGGTTTGTTCGGCGTGCCAAAGCAGTCTCTTCGTCTTGCCGGTCAATGTTTATCCAACGACAAAGCGAATTCGGAGTGAGGTCGTTGATGGTCCCGTTCTGGAACGCGTCGGGACGGTTGTCAGAGATCTTGTTCGAGGAGACACGCCTCCGGTAGCAGATGATTCTCAGGAGCCGCGATCTGCCAGGAAGCCACAGGATTCTGAGGGCTTGCGAGATTATGGGGCAGCCGTTGATCTGAAGCCGAAGAGTCGCAAGTCGAAACGATCAGCTGGCGAAGAAGACTCCTCATCGGGCGGCTCTGCTGAAGTCAACGCTCAGGAGCCTGCAGACTCGATTTCGCTGGTTCAGGTTCCTCGCCCGAGTTTTGCCACTCGAATGCGGCGAGTGTTTTCTCCGACGCGAGTCCTTGCTTTGGCAGGATGTGTGATCCTGTTTTCCACCGGATTCTGGACAATTCATCAGCGGAAACTGGAACAGGCACGCAAAGTCTGGCGACTTGAAATGGACCGTGCGGAGACGGCACTCAAGCAGCGTGATCTGACTGTGCTGAGCGAGTCATTGACTCTGGCAGTCAGGGCTGCGAAAACGTTGAGTCGAACGGATGAAGAATCTCGAGTTGCGGAGTCGCTTCTTCGGCAGACGGAAGCGGTGCAACAGCTGACATCAATTGATCTTGTCTCGCAATTCAGCAATGTGATTCGGGATGATGGTTCGCCGGATGTTGCCAGGGCTGGCAATGTCGCTGAAGGGCTCAAGGGCCAGCGTTTTGTGTTTGAGCTGATTTTGAAACGTCGGACGGCAGGTGAAACGGCTTTTCAACTGGATTTTCCTCTTATCGTTGAAGACGTGGCGATCGATGTGTTTGTGTCGTCGTCTGTGCTGTCCGGTTGTGTTGTTGGCGATAGTGAACCCAACGTTTTGTTTACGGCCTGTGTTCGTGAATGTCAGCCACCGAGCTCTGCCAATCGCCGATGGAAAATTGTACTGGATGGTCCGTCATGCACCTTGGTCACCACCGAGTTCCATGCGGAGCAGTTAGGTTTCGATTTGAAGACATTCGCATCATTGCAGTCAGTGCTGGAGAACCAGTCAAAGATTGTCAGGTCAGTTCACGACTCGGTAATCGACAGCACGTTGCCTGCGGATGGCGGTGAAAAAGCCGGGAAAGAGACCATCAGATGAGTGGACGAATCGTTCTTCTTTCGGCCTTGATGTTTCTGTTGATTGGAACGTCGGCCGTTGGGCAGACCATCACTGTTCCGGAGGTTTTGAAATTAAAGCCTCAGTGGAAAAAACTGGCCGACGAGGGCCGAAAGTTGAATTTTGAAGGTCGGTTTAACGGGCGAATCGGGGATTCGTTTCGAGTTGAAAAACTGGACGTTGAGTTTCGACTTCCGGGCAGTATCCGTCTTCCCGATCGCATGCGGGAGCGACAGCGCATGGACATCACCGGGAAGTTTGCTGTGAATGGTCAACGAATGACTTTTCTGGTCAGCGAATTGACGATCCGGGAAACAGATTTAGAAAGGTTGGCGAAACGCGTTGAGGCTGTGCCCAAAGATCAGCCGGATGCTTTGCTGACGTTGGCCGATGACTTTGCAGAGATTGCTGAATTCTATGGTGATGATGCGTTGTCATCAGAGCTGGAAGATATCCGCCTGAGCTCAGTGCAATTGATGAGACAAATGGCGTCCGGGGATGTTTCCCGATTGGCGAAGGTTGTCGATGTCGCGAAAGCACAGAAAGTCAATAACGCCTTCCTGCAGGCGATCGGGTATGAGATTCTCTTGACGCAATGGAAGGCTCGAACGGCGTCTTCAGAGCTCGTTAAGAGTATTCAGCAACTGAACGGATGGAACAAGCCCGAGATGGAGATCCCGGATCGGCTCAAACAGGGCTTTCCGAAGGAAGCTGTGAAGCTCTACGACGACGGCAATGTTCAGGATCGCGAGATTCTGCATCGTTTGTTGTATCGAACTGTTCGAGGTGAGCAGCTTCAGGCGATGTTAAAGCCGGATGGTAGTAGTGGTTTAGAGCTCGCGGGGCTTGTGCGAGATGAACTGCCGGAAGAAGTCGCGATGGCCGCCAACTTTGAACAGCGAGAAGTCGACTATCGGCTGGGGCG
>CAIJTV010000071.1:0-11175 GCA_903823635.1 uncultured Planctomycetaceae bacterium | reverse complement strand
GCTGACAGGGTGTCGTTTCTGCGAATGACCTGACGTATTCGTCTTCAACCTGCCCTTTGTCCGGCAGTTTACTTCCTTGATGAGCACACTTCAGCAGATTCTTCTGAACATCGGCTGAAGTCTTCTTAAAGCACCATAGGACTGCTATCCTTTGGCACTGCTTGTCATACCGATGAAATGAAGAATCCCAGTGAGAAGATGCTAGCCCTGCGGATGAAGCTTTCGAATACGCCCCCTTCTCTCGACTCCACTTAAACTTATCAAACTATGAAGCCATCAGAATTCAAAGCGGACGATCTGCAACTCTGGCTCTCAGCCGCAGTCGAAGCCGCGCAACAGGGTGGAAAAGTTCTTCAGGAATGGATTGGACGATTTTCTGTCCGGGAAAAGAGTCGGTCCAACCTCGTCACCGAAGCGGATGAAGCCTCACAGTCGGCGATCGTCCAAAGTCTCAAGCGGCATTTTCCAAACCATGGATTCCTCGGCGAAGAAAATCTCAATGATCGAACGCCGGGGACAGAAGCTTTCTGGATTATCGACCCACTCGATGGCACCACAAACTATGTGCACAGTTTCCCGTACTACTGCGTATCGATCGCCTTGTCTGTTGGCGGGCGAATTGTTGTCGGTGTTATCCATGACCCAACTCGCAACGAAACTTTCTCGGCGGTAATTGGACATGGTGCGTTTCGCAACGGGCAGCGCATTCAGACGAGTGGAGAGACCGAAATGAAGTCTGCGATGGCAATTGCAAGCTTGCCCGTCGCAACGGATCCCGAGAATCCAGCCGTGAAGAGATTCCTGAAAGCACTCACACAACTGCAAACAGTACAAAGGACAGGCTCAGCAGCGTTGAATCTGGCTTACGTGGCTTGCGGTCAAATTGATGCGTTTTGGTCCAGCAGCCTCTACGCATGGGATGTTGCGGCGGGGGCCTTACTGGTTTCTGAAGCTGGAGGATCCATTACAACCCTTACAGGCGATGAATTTGATGTTTTCGTTCCAAGCCTGCTTGCTGCCAGTACTGCGACACTTCGCCAAGAACTCGTAACCGCATTCCGTTGATTTCCTTCAACGCCTTCACCAGCCGCCAAATTCCGCCTAAACTAACAGGAGAGTCATTTTCGGAGTCCGCGTCGTCTGATGCAGAAAGGAAGCGGGTCGATGAGGCCATTAATCTGCCTGCTGTCACTGCAGCTTTGGATGATCTTGTCTGGATCTGGGCTTTACGCCCAGTCTGATAACGCTCTACTGCCACCCTCCGGGACGAACGAAGCGACTGCCGCAGTTGCGGCGGAATCCAGTGTGGAGGCGGGGGCAATCCTTTTTCGGACTCCTCAGGGCCAACTGGTCCCAGTCTCTGATCTGCTGGGCAACGGCATTGTTGAAGAGATTCTGCAACGTGTTGAAGGACAGCGAAATGAGCCGCGCTTCACAGTATCTCAACTGGAAGTTGAGGGCAGCATTGATCAGGACGAAGTGCGCCTGAAAATTGATCTACAGATCCAGGTGAACTCCGTTAAAGAATGGGTCATCGTTCCTCTGGCCCTTGGGGACGTTTATCTCGCCGGTCCACCGAAAGCAATGTCGTCAGCGGTAAATGGGCAATCAATGCTCACCACCGGTGAGCAGAATACTCAACAGTGGCATTTACGAGGTAAGGGGCTGCACACAATTTCGATGGACCTCGTTGGAAAAACGAGGGTCGTGTCACCGGGCGTCTCGCAGATCAGCCTCAATCTTCCGGCCGCCCCAATCTCACATGCGATGTTTCAATTTGGCGGACCAGTTGAACTGTTGAAGCTTCCAGCATCCACTGTCGACAAGACCACCCGTGATGAGCAAGGCGTGCGTCATGTTGAATTCTGGGGTCCGGGGCCTGGTTTTGGAATGACCTGGTCGCAGGTCGTTTCGCGAATCACGCAGAAGCCTGTTATTCAGGTTCAGAACCGCATGAAGCTGGACCTGACCACGATTCCTGTCACGCTGACAGGAACGCAGGTACTTCAGATTAGTGGAAGCCCAGTGAGTGAAATTCAGGTTACGTTTCCGGCGGGGTTTCAACTTGTCGAAGCCGATGCTCGAAACGCTGCCGGGGTCTCCGTCCTGAACAACTTCGAAAGTCCTCCCACGGACGGTCCTGTTGCGGCGTTGTATCGTCTCACCTCCGCACTGGAAGGTACGCTGAATCTTTCGTTTGACCTCGAACTCACCGGCCGTCAGTTTCCACAGGACATCAGAGTCTCCATGCCGTCGGTTCGGGATGCTGGTCAACAGCCGGGAGATTTAGATATTCTTGCTCCGACCGGACTTCTGGTTCAGCAAACAGAACTCCGGGGGGCTCAACGAATTCGTGTGACCTCGGAAGCCGATCTGAGTGTTGCCGCGACAGCATTTCGCATGCGATCACCCGAATCTCTGATTGTCCTGCACGTCGAGGAGACCGAAGCTCAATTTGCGGTTTCCCCGGAACTCAGTTTGAAACCTGACCCACAGAACGTGGTGATGACAGTCCGCTATCCTGTGAATGTGCTGAAAGGATCTCTGCTGGATCTCTCTATTATCTGGCCGGGTTACTCTGCCAACGAATGGCAAATCGTCCCTGGTACGCTTCGTCTGGAAACAGGAAAGAACAGTTTTCCCTTAACGAGGACAACGTCAGAAACAGACAAAGATATGCTTCAGGTTACCTTTCCTGAAAGGCAATCCGGGCAATTTACCGTCGTCTTCAGCGCGTATGCGCCTCTGGCGGAAGTGCGATCGGGAACAATACAATTACGCTGCCCGGAGGTTGCCACTCGACGCGCACAACCTTTTGTCATTCGAACCATCGAGTCTGATGAATACTCTGTTCGCCCTATCAACATGGGAACAGGAGAACTCCTGCCGTCTGTGCCTGTTGCGGGGGCGTTGACGGGGATTGGAGTTGACGACGGATTGAAGTCGGAAAGCTGGCTTCACGATGATCCAACAAATCCTATTCGCCTCGAACTACCGGCGCAGGCGCCGTCGGTTAACGCGGAAATCACCGTGGGATTGCAACCTCGAGAAAACGGCATTGAAGTTCAACAGTTGATCCATTTCGAGATCGAACATCGTGACTTGACGAGCCTTCAACTACAGGTCCCGGATGGCATTCGTCGTCCCACAGTCAGAATCGCGGGGACACCCGAACCGCTTCGAGGGACCATTGAATCATCCAACTGGAGTTTCCGGCTTCCGGAAAGTCGGCGTGGCAGCCTCGACGTCGAGGTGACTTATTTGTGGTCAAGTCCGCTTGAGGCGGCACAGCCAATGAATCATGTGTATCAACTCCCGGTGATTATTCCGGAGTCCACAACGGTCCTCAGTATTCTTGCTGGAACAAGTTCTTTTAGTGGTCTGCGTATTCCGGATGATTCCACCTGGTCTCCGGTCTATTCAGAGACTTTTGAATCCGCGATGCAAACGACACAGCCTGTGACTGTGATTCCAATTCAATGGACAGACCGGATGGCTCTGACTGCGTCCATAAGCCCGGATCTGGTCTTCGTTGGAACGACAATCATTGGCGGCCAGGCTATTACTTCAACACTTGCAGTTTATGATTCGGTCCCGAACTCAATTGTCATTGAAACTCCTGAAGACTTAAAGCTGGAAACAATTCTGCTCGGTGATCGTACATTGCGAGCAAGTGGTGCGGATTCCGTTGTCATGCCCCCCCAGAGGATCGCGGATCGGCGAGTCACTCGTCGCACAATTGCCGTTGATAAGATCGACGGTATTGGCAGTGGCCCCGTACTCTTCGAGATTCGCGTTCGCGAAAAACTACCAGAAACAAAAGCACTGTGGTTATCTTCATTGTTCCGTAGAGCATCTATCGTCGGTGAGTCTGCCGCAGCTCCGGTTGTTTGGTGCGTTGGATCTCAGGACGAGTTTCAGGCGGTTTCAGCATCCACCACATTCTTGTCTTTGACCCAGCGAGGAGCGACTATTCTTCCGGGAGGTGAGACGGTTCGCAGTCTGGCAGATCGACAGCTTCTTGCTGTCGTTTCGCCTTACTCAGAGGACCTCCAGAATGTGATTATCGAGCGAGCGGATGAATGGTTGGGGCAGCCCGGACGCCATGATTTGTTTTTTGGCTCCTCAGAATCCGGTGCCCTGAAGCTTTATCTGGTCCCACATGTCGCTTTGCTGCTGGTGAGCGCATTAACTTGTGTTCTTTTCTATCTGACCTCCTGGCTTTTCAGAGGACTTACAATAACGGCCCCAGCCCTGCTATTGATCTGTTTCGGTCTGGCCGCCTGGCTCTTTGTCCCGGAGCGAACTCTAATCGTGGCTCCTTACGTTGCAATGGGCGTACTGTTTGGATTTGTTTCTGCCACGATACAGCGTATGACCAGCGAACGACGAATGAGATTCTCCGGGTCTTCGAAAGTTAACGAGTATCCCACGGTGTTTGGTTTCTCTGGTGTAATGACGTCACCATTGCCGGATTCTGGAGGTCCGATTTCCGCACAGAACTCGCGTGCTTCGGATGTGACAGTAGGTTCCGCTGGTTAATCCGTCCGTCAATTACCTCAGTTTCAAATTGAATTCGGGATTAACGAAGTAACTTTTTCACCTCGACTTCGAGGATACCACTTTCCCATTGATGATGCATCTCGCAAAAGTTGTCGCGACTAATTCCCGGTCTGGGACTGACGGATCTTCATGAACGTTCTGGCCTTACTCTTGATGATGCTGATGCAGAATTCGACCGATGGATCGAATCCGAGCGATCATGCGCAGAACGAGACTCCAGAACTCTCGACTGAAACCGTGCCTCTTGATGAGATCAGACAGCGTGCGAACGCCGGAGAATATGTTCCAGTACCACGGAGCGGATTAGACGAGATTCGGACAAAGAGTCAGGAATCCGAACAACCTGAGTTCGCAAAGAATCGATCGAGAATCAGCAACGCGTTGTACGAAGCCACTCTGGAGGGCTCCCGGATCACCACGGGCAAGGTTGAACTCCGATTCTATGAGAATGAAGAACATTCAACAGCCAGCAGTGACGACCAACTCACTTTGACTCCACAGTCTCAGTCCGAAATTCAAAACGGAAACGGTTCCGAACGATCCACTGGAGGGCCGCTGTTGTTGGGAACAACCAACCTTCAGCAACTGAAACTAACGGATGATCAGGGGCTCGTGACACTTGGATCCGACGCCTCACGACGGATATTTGTGCTCCGATCCGGCGTGCCGACCCTTCTTTCCGGCACATGGACGGCCGAAGGGCTTGTGGCCGGCAACGTCGTCATGTTTCGGTTCTCACTGCCGAAAGCCACAACTTCGAAATTCCTGCTGCATACTCCTCCTGGAATTCAGGTCAGCAGCGTTGGAAGTTTAGTTCTTGGCCCGGAGATTTCTGAGTCGCGTTCGACGTGGACTCTTATCCCGGGGGATTCGTCACGTTTGACGATAAGTTGTCGACCCCAGTCTGACCTGAAGTCTCAGGAATCTCTGACGCTAAACGGTTTCACTGCCAGCCATATTGCTTCCGGAGAAATACTGGCTTCGCGCTGGACAATTGGCTTACCCACATCGGTTATTCATCCGATTACAATCGTGGCCCGCATTCCGGAAAGCATGCGAGTCAATGAGGTTTCTCTTGAGGATAAGCGGCCTGTCGATTGGTCCGTTGTAAAAGAGAATAATCAATTCCTTTTGAAGATGTCGATCCCGAAGATGACATCAGGGGCCGTGATAACGATCTCAGCAGAGTCCATACTGCCTCAGTCCGAAACATGGAACCTCCCCATGCTTTCGCCATCTCATTGGGTGAGCACGGACAATCAATATAAAGGCCTGATTCTTCTGCCGATGAGCCAGATCAGCGTGTTACTTCCGTCAACGATCAAGCTTGATGAGTGGACTCTGGTTGGAATTCAGGAACGAGATGTTGTTACCCGCCCTGATCAGTCAAGGGAGTATCAACTGACTCAGTTTCTGCCCGAGGCATCCGCAGTCGTTCGCACGTCAACGAACCAACCACGAATCAGTGAAGCCCTTGCAACTATTGTCGAGCCGGCCGGGCGTCTCGCAACAGTCCGCTGCCTTACGAATGTCAGTTGTGAGGCGGCTCCTGTTGTGGAACTGAGGTGGCCTGTGACCCCGGGATGGCAAGTGATCGCAGTCCGCTATGCATCTAACTCCCGCTCTCTGTTTTTTGAAGCGACCGATGTGAGTTCTGCGTCAGATGCCAGTTTGCTGACAGTTCATCTTCCGGAAGCACTTGAACCGGGAGCATCGCGTCTGCTCGAGATTCAGTTGCAACAGACCGACAATGCGGACCAATTGTTACTCGCGCTTCCGCTGCAGTCGATTCCGGAGTCCGAAAGAACCATTTCAGTCGTGATGTTTCCACCCGCATTTACTCTGAACACCGACCTCCAGCGACGATGGAGCATGGGACGTCGCTCAATGAGTCGCGACGAAGTGCTGCAACAGATGTCATGGTTCCCGGCCAGTCGTTTTCTTTCCGGTATGGAAGCCTTCGAAACGGGAAATGCAATATCGTTGACGCCACAAATCTATTCTCCAGCGAACAATCTGATTGGCACTGAACAGCAATTTGAGCACACAATCCGAATCACAGACGGGCTGATTGTGGAGAACTCACGAATTCAGATCCCTGTGGAAATGCAGACGAACAACAATCTCACTGTGACTGTAACGTCCAGCGCGAGTCCTGATCTGAGATGGACCATCGATGGTGAATCTGTTGCCGCCCGACGCGTAGACGATCCCGACCTGACATCTGAATGGAAGCGATGGACGATACCGATAAAGAATCCCGGCACGGGATCGCCTGTTGTTGTTCGGTGCGAATCTCGACGGACGGTAAGTCCTGAATTCACCGCCACAATCCCTGTACCGGACTCAACACTGCCACTCGAAGGGACGCTTCAATTATTCGCCAGCGATGAAGGACTACTCTCCGTCAGTGGCCTGGCCAGAGACAATCGGGATTCAGAACCACAATCAACGGTCTGGAAGTTACCCCCTGGTCTTTCGGCTGTTCGTGTCAGAGTCGATGTGAATCCGGGGCTGGAGTCAGGTCAGGCAATCGACCTGCATGTTCTGCATCTGATCAGTGAGGAAAGTGGATCCCTGCACCGTGAACTTCTGGCCGTCGCAAATGTCGCTCGCAGCGCGGGACAGAATTCATTGCCACTGGCATTGCCGGAACATCTGCATCCACTCGTTCTTGTCGACGGACATCGTGTGCAGCTTCAGCAAACGCCCGCGGGCTTTTCTATTCCACTACCTCTGACCTCTGCAGACTGCCAGGTCATCGTGCGCTGGACGGAATCAGCCAGTCTTTCTCGGCGCGTCACAGGAGAACGTGAACTTCCCCGACTTTTTCTGAATGATCTGGCAGTTCCGCAATGCACTCATCACTTCCTCGTAGATCCGGAACTCGAACTGCAGTCCCCCGCAAATCCATTTGCTGCGACTGAACCTGCCGTCATCTCCGGGATTCTGGACCGACTCCTGATCAGCGCGACTGACGGAAGCCGAATGATGCAGTCTCAGGATTCTCGCTCCGTTCCTGCGGAAATCCGGCAGTTCATCATTCAATGGCAACTTGCAGCGGTTCAGGGCTGGCAGCCGCAGACCCTGATCGACACTATCGAGTCAAAAACAGCGGTGGTCATTCAGGTGACTCAGTTACGTCGTCGACTTGCGATCGCAGCAGGGACCTTTCTTTTACTGACATTCAGCTGCATAGCCTTCCGCAATCCTGCAGCACGCTACCGTGTCCCAACAGCCTTCCTGGCCCTTGGGTTTCTTGCTGTCAGCGTGCTCGTAAAAACTCCTGTAGTCACTGCAACACTTGAAGGAGCGTTCTGGGGGCTCTGCGTTGGTTTGACAATCGTGATGTTGAGTCGCTGGAATTGGATCCGAACGCCTTTGAAGGGCCTTTGGATTCAGTCATGCATCATGATTGTGGTCATCGGTTATTCCCAGCCTGCCGCTGCATGGCAAAGTCCAGCGCCCGCCAATACTCCCCTACTACGAACCGGCGGAAATTCGGGAGAGGTGATCCCTCCAAAACAAAGTCGAGGCATTGACGTGCTGATGCCAGACGTTGAATTATCGGACGCAGATATCGTTTACGTTCGCCGTGATATCTTTGATCGTTTTCAGCGAAACACGATTGATCAAAAGAGTCTGATGCCACCGGCTGTTGTCACAAAGCTGCATGCGAAAATCGTGGCAGAGGCCGCGAATTCTCTGGAAGTTCGGCTCACAGTGGGAGTTTCTGCTATCAGCGGCAAGGAAGAGTCGGCGTTGCGTATTCCGCTGCAGGGTTCTCATCTTGTTGAATGCCGGGTCGACGGGATCCCGGTCCTCCCGGAACCTTTTGGCACAGATTCAATCGTTGTCCAAATCCCTGCTTCCAGTCTACTCCCGTCTCGTTCAGTGGAAGACTCTAAGTTCCTCTCTGCAGAAGATCGTTCAGTAATTTCAACCTCCGTGGATGCGGGCTCCCTTGATGCCTTCACTGTGCACACAATTGAGTGTCGATTGCGGCCTGTGACCTCAAGACAAACATCGGGGGTCCAATTCCGGCTACCCAGCCTGCCCTGCCCCGAAGCCACGGTCGAAGTTATATGCCCTGCAGATTTATACTCCAGTGCAAGAGCACAGTCTCCGGAGGGAGCAATCCAGTGGAAACCTGCGGCTGGTGTAACTGAACTCAATAGTTTGGGAATGTCTGATGGAGTCGATATTCGACTGCTCCAGAATGAGATTGTACGAGGGAGTCCCCGCTCGGCAACAGTTCAGATTCTAGGCATCTGTGAGGCCAACGCCGGCCAACAAATCATGAACTGCATCTGCCGTTTTACCCGTTGGAACAAGCTGACGCCGGAAGTTCGTTATCGAATTCCTGCAGGATTTCGCCTGAATACTGTCTCAGCAACCACCGGTGCCGATGTCATTACGGACTTGCTATGGTCGGTAACGGACCAGAATGCGGTGATTCAACTTCCTCCGGGTGCCGGCGACAGCTTTGTGCTGGTTTTTCAATTGGTTCGGATCATTCCCGGAGATGTTCAAAAACAGCCAGTGCCGGTTTCTGAGCTTCAGCAGTTTTCGGATTGCGTTGTCGCTCCGGACTTGCTGCTCGCAGTAAGAACCAACTCCGTCTTTTCTGTACTTCAGCCTCAGGGCGAACAAATCTCAACTGCGGCTTTCCCTGACCTGCAGTCCGATTGGGGACAATGGCTACGGCGTTCAGATGTTGTCTTTCGCGTTCCTTCTGGAAATGAAACGGTTGAGATAAGCCTGATTCCACGAACAAGTGTAAACGAAGTTCGTATCTCTCAGAATGCTGATATTCGTGAAGGAGAGATTGAATGGAAGTACCAGATCGATGTCGAGACTTCTGTGCTCCCCGTCTTTCGCCATCGTCTTACGCTCAGTTCGACCGTCGTAGTGACTGATGTCCAGGTCGTCGCCGGAGAGGCCAACCGTCTGGATTCATGGAATAGACGAGGTGATCAACTCGTAATCCAACTGAAGGAAGGAACTACTGGCGCACACAGCATCACACTCACCGGGCAGCAGAAAATTCGCCCCGACGATACAACCATCTCATTGCACAGTCCGCATCTCCAGAATGCGTTCTTTGAATCTGCCATGACGGTCCAGGACCGAGACGGGCTCAGTCTCTCAATTCAAAAGCTTGGGGGAGCAGTTCCGGATAATCGGCTGGGGCCTGGCGATAGAATTCCACCGGAAACACCTATCCGAATGCAGGTGGTGAATGAAACTGAGCCCATCGTTCTTGTGCGAGCACGTCCCGTAGAGCCAACGGGATCACTGGCCGCGATCAGGTCAGCCGATCAGGTGACATTCGTTCTGCATATCAGTCAGTGGTCTGGAAGCCATGGTCCCTTGCAGGTCAGATTTAAAGAAGCACCGACTTTTATTCGAGAACCTTTCGTATTGATCGAACAAAGGGCACTCACGTTGTCTCATGACGAAGACAGTTTTGTTGCAGACCAGAGTGTCGTTAGAGAAATGTTCGACCAGCCGGAGTTCACCGTCATCTGGACTTTGCCTGCCGGAACAGTGGACGATCGCCAGCGTTCTGTCAGCTATCAGTTCCCCGATCTTCTTCACGAAATGCGATGGGACAATCTGCTTCTCGTTCCAATCGATGCCTCTGTCGGATCCGCAGAACACACCGCAGCGTTGAAGAATGTGTTGTCGGCTATCCCAACATGGCTTTCCAACGCCGCATTGTCCGTAGGTAAAGAGGCAGAGATCAAGAAGTCAGGACTCCTGAATCTGCCTGACGGGCCGGATCTGACCGAATCCAGACTTCTCATTCCTGCCCCCGCTGTTCAGGATTCCGGCACTGCCGAGACGGTTCGTGAGATCGTCGCCAACACGGATACAGTCGTCTGGTATTGTTCAGGCCAGTCGGCGGTGGGGGAAACTCTCGTTCTGCTCTATGCGGCCGACATACCATCAAAGTGTCTTGTGAAGATTCCAGCGGAAACGGTCGTCACAGAAGTTGAGACTGACGAATCGACGCGATGGGATGATGGTTCCCATAAATCTCTCGTGGTAGATTTGCTGAAACCAGTGACAACTTTGAAGTTGCGTTGGCTGGGACGCAGAATTGACCTCGAAGGCACCTCACCTGAACTGGAATTGTATCCCCCTTACCCAGTGAATTGTGTGACTCGAGGCTTTCTAACCGTCTTTGCAGAGAGAGGAACACCTCGATTTGTCCGTCCCGGCGTGCCTGCTATTTCCCTGACGACACTGCCATCAGCACAGCAGGCCGATATTGACACCAGTCTCTTGCACGCCGAATCAGCAGTCCCTGAGTCAGGTCGATCTCTGGAGATGCTCCCCTCTCGTGATTCATTGGTCCGGCTACAGTTGTCGTTTCGCAAAGAGTTTCTTCAAAGATTTGAAAAGACCGGCCGAAGACTCCATGCATCAGCCACCTGCAAACTTTCCACTGAGCATCAGGAATTCTCTTTATTAATCAGCGAGCGCGGAGAGATGCCAGCCGTCTTCTCACTCGTTGTTGGACTCTTTGTGCTCTCAGTAGCGGCCTTTGCTCGAAATCGCGAAGCAAGTACTGAAACAACTCTTATTCCAATCGATGCGAAGGTC
>CAIJTV010000070.1:0-1618 GCA_903823635.1 uncultured Planctomycetaceae bacterium | reverse complement strand
TCATTAGCGTTAATCAGTGTCCATTAGCGGTTCAAAACTATGGCGGAGGATCTTCCCAGATCTGCTCCGCATTCTTCTGCCATTTGTTGAAGTCGCTGCGGAGCGGGGAGACAGTCTCTTCACCAGCGTCCCAGCTTGTTGACGAATTCGTTGAGATGACTGGCGGCTCAATGGCTGGTTGTGACCTAGTCGATACTTGTGGCTCGATCGGTGGTGTTCCCTTAAAGTACATCAGACCAAACACGCCAGCCGCAACACAGGCTCCGACGATCAACATGCGACGGCGCAACAACGCTCGCCGAGTCACAACGGCAGCACACTCGGAAGGCAGCGGCACGGTTCCCGGTTGCTGAACATGAGCCAGACAGCCTTCCAGCAACTGAGCAATCTCAATCGCACTGGCGAAGCGATCGGCCGGATTCTTTGCCAGCAGCTTGTGAACAATCATCTCAAACCATGCCGGGAACTGCGGCGAAATCTCTCGCAACGGGCGAGGCGACTCATCGGTCAGCCGGCGCAGAATTCCATAGGTCGTTTCAGCTCGGAACGGTGTTCGCCCGGTGGCTAACGTATAGAGCACTGTGCCGAGACTGAACAAGTCGCTGCGAGCATCCACGGGTTCTCCTCGAGCCTGTTCGGGGGACATATAAAGCGGTGTGCCGGCGATGATTCCGGTGCGAGTGATGCTGGCGTCGTCGATGGCTCGGGCAAGTCCGAAATCGGTGAGCATCACTTTCTCGACGCTGATCTCCAGCAGAATATTGGCGGGCTTCACGTCGCGATGAACCAGTCCCTGAGCATGAGCCGCCGCAAGGCCGTTGGCAGTCTGCATGCCGATGCGCAGGATATCGATCAGTTCCAGCGAGCCGACTCGATCCAGCCGCTGCTGCAGCGATTCACACGCCACGTACGGCATAACGATAAACGGCAGTTTGCCGCTGGAATGCACCGTCAGAATCGGCATGACGTTCGGATGTAAAATCGCGGCGGTCGCCTGAGCTTCTCGTGCAAACCGCTTGCGAGCCGCCGCACTAACAGCCAGTTGCGGAGCCAGCACTTTCACGGCGACCAGTCGTTTCAATTCCGGCTGATACCCCTTGAGCACCACGCCCATACCGCCGTGGCCGATGACTTCCTGGACTTCAATGTCACCCAATCGGCCGATGTACTCTGACGATGTTGACGGTTCAAGACATTCCACTGCAAAGTCCGCCGCTGAGTCTGATTCGACGACTCTGACAAATCCAATGCCCGATCGTTCGGCTTCCCCCGATTCGCAGGCCGCCTTCAACGTCGCGCCGACACGAGTCCACGCGGTGGGGCGTCCGGCGAGTTTCTCCAGTTCTTGCTGACAGGCAACGCACTGCGACAAATGCGCGGACAACGATTCCTCTTCCGCCTCGGTGAGTCGGTCGTCGAGCGATTGTTGAAGGAATGTTGGGTTGCAGTTCATGTGGGTTCAGGTTTTTTTGACCACAGAGGTCACAGAGGGGAATCGCAGAGATTGTCTTTTGCTGAGAGCAGGCAGAGAAGATTCAATCACAAAGAAACTCTGCGATCCTCTGCGTTCAATTGCCTTCGCTTTCTCTCTGAAACTTGCCTCTGTGCTCTCTGTGAC
>CAIJTV010000069.1:0-10127 GCA_903823635.1 uncultured Planctomycetaceae bacterium | reverse complement strand
GCAAGCCGAAGGCCTACAGCGTACCGGGCATGAATCCCACTTTCAACTTGTTTTCAAAGATCATTGTGGGCTTGAATCCCACAAATTGCTCCCGCAGCTTACGCGCGGCAGTTCGCGTCGGCAAGGGACCGGATAATCGAATTTTCCGAATTTGACGGAATGCGATCCTGGGCGAATTGGCGACCGTGAGTTTGCGGAAATCGAAAGGGCCGCCTACAGGTTTCGGAGTGAAATGCGTTGGCGTGGAAAGATAGAAAGCCATGGCGGGCAATGACTTCATTGCCCAATCTGTCGGATATCTCTGCTGCGAAAACTCTGTCGAGAATCCCTGTTTGACCTCCGGTGTTTTCGGCCATATATTCGATTTGGGTTTATGAACTGGACTGCGGCATTGATAGTGTGATCATTGCAACTCATCCGACGGCAAAGAATGTTTTCGGATGATTGGCCGGTGTGGGACTTATTCTCTGCACGGTGCAGATTGAGGCCGAGTGTTCGCGGGATACCCCCGGGAAGTTCGCCTCAATCGTGGCCGCGTGTAGAAAATATCCCCGTCGACCAGCACGTCTGGTTTCATGGTTGAGATCATTAGCAGGGCATGATGCCGCTCGGATTTGAATGCACTGAGTGGATGGACCACAACGGCAAACACGGCTGTCGGGGTCGAGGGGAACATCATGCGTGTAAACGTGCTGAGTTGTCGGCTCTGGTCGACCTTGACTCTCGTCTCACTGTTTCTTCTAACGCCGGCTGTCCTGCGAGCTGAAGACCCTGTGGAAGTCGATGCGTCCATCTATGCCGATGCGGCGGACGCATTACGAGCGGGTGAACTTCTTGAAAACAATCGTCAATGGGTTGAAGCGATCAACCACTATGAAGCGACTCTTGAGCGTTTCACCGATGACGAAGGGCTGAAGTACGGTCTGCGTCGAACACGAATCCACTTCGGTGTCGATCGTCGCTATTCGGACCGCAGCTTTGAAGAAAAGCTATTAACCAAAGGTCGAGCAGAAGCTCTGGATCTGTTTGAAGACATCCTGAGTCGGGTTCAGTACGAATACGTGGAACCGGTCAAGGAGACTCGTTTCGTTGCTCATGGAACAGAGAGCCTTTACATGGCTCTGAAGAATGATCGGTTCACCGCGAAGAACAAAATTGACGACAAAACGGAAGCCATCGATCGCGTCCGCCAGGTTCTCATCAAGGACTTCTGGAATCGTCGCATCGACAGCCGTATGCAGGCTCGTTCCACGATTACTGCCGTTTGCGATCTCTGCCAGCGCGAGCTGGGCATTTCGGGAACTGTGGTCGCAATGGAATACATCTTCGGCGGCTGCAATGCACTCGATGAATACAGCAACTTTCTGACTCCGGATCGGTACAATGATCTGTTCGGCAGTATTCAGGGGGAGCTGGTGGGGATCGGGATTGAGATGAAGGGCGTCAAAGGACGCGGCATGCATCTTGTCAATGTGTTGTTCAATAGCCCTGCGGAACGCGGTGGTTTACAGCCTGACGACTATCTGGTGGCCATTGACGGTACCGACTGCAAGGATCTGTCGACAGACGATGCGGCTCGGCTTTTGCGTGGCACCAGTGGCAGTAAAGTGAAGCTCACGTATGAATCACCAGACGGGGCTCAAAAGACCGGCGATTTCATTCGGCAGCGAGTTCAGATCCACAGTGTGACTCGAAAACTTATGCTGGATCAAGCCAGCGGTATTGGTTACATCCGCATGGAAGGATTCCAGAACAATACCGCAGAAGAACTTGATGAAGCACTGCGAGGGCTGGAGCGTCAGGGCATGAAAGCTCTGATCTGGGACCTTCGCGGTAACCCAGGTGGATTGTTGGAAACTGCGGCGGCTGTCATCGACCGATTCATCGATCGCGGCGTTTTGGTGTCCACAAAAGGGCGATCGCCCGAGCAGAATCAGGTGTTTCAGGCTCATGGAAACAATGTGCGTCACTATCCTCTGGCGCTGATCGTCGACGAAAACAGTGCCAGCGCCAGTGAGATTGTCGCGGGGGCCATTCGCGATCATCATCGTGGCAAAATCGTCGGGCGAAAGACTTACGGGAAGTGGTCGGTGCAGAGCATCATCCATCTTCCGGGCGACACGGGTCTGAAGCTGACGACGGCAAAGTTTTATTCTCCTGACGACAAGAACTACTCTGGCAAAGGATTGGCTCCGGACGTCGAAGTTCCGGAACCGAAGGATCTGCAGTACTCGTTTTATCGAGGACGCACGACGGAAGAGATCAGTGCGGATCCGGATGTGGCTGAAGCCATTGAGATCCTGCAAAACCAGCTCCAGTAGAACGGACGCGGGGAAATCGAGTGGCGTCACCTCTGCTGCATAATTGTCATGGATCACGCCCCGGCGAAGTCTTTGAAGATTTTTTCCCCGACGGCATTGTCGGCATCGATCTCGCCCACGAGTCACGTGAGTTACTCGTGGGAACTCGCCGCGGCCACCTGACGTTGATGAATCAGTCGGGTGATCGGCTGGTCGAGAACCTGAATTATCCCGGGCTTTCGCGCGTCGTGATTGCTCATTCCGGCGATCTTGGCGCGGCGATCGTTGATGAACGTCGCCTGATCTGCTTTGACAGAACTCTGCGACCACTCTGGGACGCCGCAATCACGGGGCGGATTACGGGACTGGCTGTATCTCCGCACGGAAGTCATATTGCGTTCAGTACGGATGCGTCGCGGCTTCACATTGTGTCAGCCGATCGCAAAGAGATAGCGAAAATCGAGACACGTCGACCGATGGAACATCTGGCGTTTTTTGCTGAGCAACCCGAGTTGCTGGCGGCCGCGGAGTTCGGGCAACTGTGTCGCTATACGCTTAAAGGCAAAGATGTCTGGAGTGAGCAACTACTGAACAATTTGGGAGACATGAGTTTGGCGGAAGGAGCCAAACGCGTCTTCCTTGCGGCCTTCAATCATGGCGTTCAGGTTTACAATCGCTCGGGCGAGCAACTGGGAGCCTTCGCGATTGACGGCATTCCTTCCCGAGTCTCGGCGGCCGCAAATAAGAGTCGAGTGGCGGTCCTGACTCTGGAGAACCGAATCTACTGGCTGAATTTTGATGGCGAAATTCAATGGGCCGCGGATGTCTCGCAAGATCCGCCACAGTATATCTGTACGGGGCCACTGGGCGATCGACTTTATATTGCCACTCAATCGGGCTGCGTACTTCAGGTCTGCTGGCCGTGATTCAGGGAGTCTGAATCCGGAATCACGATCTTTGTGGTTCCGTCGGGCACAATGTCACTGACCTTATCGCGACAGCTGCCGGAGTTCGTTTCCAGCTCAGCAATCCACCGCCGCAATTCCATCCCGTATTCTTCAGCAAGATCACTCTTGATCAGTTCTCTCAGGAAGCCGGCTGCACCGTACTCGGACAACTCGGCCTCTTCGGCCGTGCTGAATCGTTGCTGCGGATCAGGATGAACTAACCCTCGCAGCAGGCGAATCAGGGGTTCGCTGAACTGAAATTCTTCCATCGGCAGCAGGCTGGGCAAACGTTCGAGGATGGTCTGTTTGGCTTGAATCAACTGTTCGAAATTCATTCCGGAAAACGGTCTGGACCCGGACAACATTTCGATCAGCATGTAGCCGAGGCTGGCCAGATCAGATTGAGCGGTCGCACGATGCCCGGAGAGAATCTCGGGGGCAGCATACTCCAGCGTACAAGGCTGAGCATGAGGCGGTCGCCCGAGCCAATACGCCGAACCGATGTCGATGATCTTAACCTGGCCCGTGCGCTTGACCATGACGTTGGATGGCTTCAGATCGCAGTGGACGATCCCGCCCCGATGCAGCGCGGCGATTCCTTCGAGACATTCTCGAATGATGGCCACTGCCATACCTGGTTTAAGACGACAGTCGACTTCGCCGGCCGTGATGACTCGTTCTGTAATATTGGCCCAGCGCGTTTCGGTCACGGCGTCCTGAACAAATGCCAGAGTATCTCGTCGGAGGATATGCAGCAGGTCAAATCCATCGACCCACTCCATCTCCAGCACATAAATCCCACTGTCGAGCTGAAATGTATGAACGGAAACAAGGTGGTCGACCTGAATGCGAGCCACGATCGCGGAGACTTCGGCGAGGCGATGCATCTCCTCTTCATATCGCAACAGCGAACTGAAGGCGGCGGGAGAAAAGAATTTCAGGGCGACCGGAATACTGAATGAAGCGGCCCCTCGGCGTTCCGCCAGCATTACGCTTCCCTGGCCACCCACACCCAGTCGCTTTATGAACGAACGCTCAGAAGGCCAGTTGATCGCTGGTCGTTGCAGCAAACTTCCATACACCTGCTGCAGCCCCAGAACCTGGGAGTCAGGCGACGTTTTCATGCGTATGTTTGATCGCGTCGTCAAAGATCAGGAGATCCGATCAGTATGTCAGAAAAACGCTTCACGGTCAGCCCCTGTTGCCAAATCGATTTGCAATGGGGGATGAATTCGACGACAGGCCGAGAATCCAGCGGTTAAGAATTCCACGTGAGCCGCGTCAAACAGGCTCGCAACCTTAAGTAAGACGCAACGACGGGCAGTGTAGGAACCTTTGACCGAATTGTGGTCAAGAATGGCCCAACTTTGACTCTAATCGATAAACATGCGATGTTTCTGTTGACTGCCCAGCCGGTAGCAAATACCCCCTGCTGTCGCCTTCGGCTGTACGGTGATCGATTGAATCGACAGTCCAAAAGCCGAACGAATGCGAGCTTCTGGAACATGTCAGAGTGTCTCTTGCCCTCAAAATCAGCATTGCGGGTGCTGTTCTGGATTCCTGGAGGAGGCAGTCGCTGTAATCGATATCAACAAAATGGCGTTTCTTCTTGGAAAAACCCCCGCAGAGTGCGCAGAATCCCCTTATCCGTCAGAATTCCCTCCATCTTTGATCCGTGCGACCGGAATCAAGTTGTCGAAACGCGACATTTGAGCAAACTTTAAATCAAACTCGGATCCATTGTTTACCGAGTGGCACGGATCCCGCCCCCAACCCCTTTGAGTGACTGAAATGAAAACCCTGCTGACTTCATTAGCCGTAGTACTGGCTTTCGGAAGCGTTTCCGAAGCTGGGCTGAAATCCTGTTTGAAGCCGGAACAGAATAACTGTTCACCGTGCAAGACAACTCGCTGGTACAAGGCGAAAGATGGCACCTATCGTGAGATGATGCCATACAAGGACGCGCTGTCTCGTGCAGAAGATGCCGACGACATGGAACCGGTGCTGAAGCAAGCTCAGGCTGATTTGGTTGCTGCCAACGCTGCCATCGAAGCCGGTAAGGCCGAGATCGAAGCTGTCAAAGCAGAAGCTGCGAATGTAAAGGCTGCTTTGGAAGCTCAGGTTGCTGAACTGAACAAGCAGCTTGAAGGCGAGAAGAAGACTGTGGCCGCTGAGAAGGCGCGAGCAGAGAAGGCCGAAGCCGCTCATAAGATGTGCATCGAAGAAGTTGCTCAACTGCGTGACGCCGGCAAGAAGCAGGACGAAGCTTTGGCATCAACCAAGGGCGAATTGAAGACAACAACCGAAGAGCGAGATGCTCTGAAGACAGCTAAGACGGATCTTGAAAAGCAGGTCACTGATCTGACTGCAGCCAAGAATGCAGCGGAAGAAGCCCTGAAGGCTGCTCAGGCTGAAATGGAAAAGATGAAGCAGGAAGCTGCTGAATCCAAGAAGGCCGCTGTTGAAGGCGAGCCAGCCAAAGAAGGTGAAGATCCAAACGCCGGCGGTGAGAAGCCACCGGAAGCTGGAACTGAGCCAGCTCCTGCCACTGAGCCAACTCCAGAGCCAGGCAAGTAGATTTAGTCACAGACTAAATAGAGTATTCGAAATCCAAAGCCTCGTCAGATTCACTGAATCCGACGGGGCTTTTTTCGTTTTCGTCCACTTCTGAATAACCGGACTGACGACACAACCGGTCATCCCTGAACGTGTGCGATGTCTTTTTGCATCATCCAGGGCCAATCCGAGCATGCGCTCCGGTCCGTTGAAATTGCTGAGCTAGATTTGACTCAATGCCGAGAGTGATCTTGTGAGCCGGTTTTTGCATGGGAGAAGAAAGATGGTCAGTTCTATCCGCCAGTTAAGCCTTGCAACGGTCATTTTCGTTTTGGGAGTTCTGACGGCTCATTCACCGGCCTACTCCACGACTCTGCTTCAGACCGAAGACAAGAAATCTCCGGAGGCATTCTTGAGCGGTGGAGCACGTTCCGAAAAAGTGCTGGTTGAAATTCTGGCAACGCTCAAGCAGATCGATACTCGAATCAGCAACATCGAAGATCACCTTCAGAAAACGGCGGAAACCCCGACCGAGAAGCCAGGTCGCAACAAATAATCCAGGGCGAAATCGGAAATCACGCGAGCCATGCTCACAGCCGCACCATCAAAGCCACGTACCCGAAAGAATTTGGGGCGTATCGGACTGGAGTTCGATGCCAGCGGACTTTTCTGCGCGCAAGTTACGCGTGCTGAACGAGGATGGAAGCTGATTCAGACAGGTTCCTGTGCCGCAATTGCGGATTCACTTTCCGGGCAGTCGAGGAACTCTGGTTTCGCTCCTTGTCAGAGCACCGACCTCCTGCTTGCTGCCGCCGGGTTTCGCGGCGCATCGATGGCCAGTGTGTTGCCGATGGAAGTCTGTGATCTGCGTGTGCTTGAGTTTCCTGCCGCAAGTCCTGCGGAACTGGAGATGATGGTTCGCAACGAAGTGGAAGGACTTCTGGCGCAGAACGCCGTCTTTGATTTCTGGACGCTTCCGTCAGGGGTCGCCCAGCGTGAAAACATGACCAGTGTTTGCTCGCTATGCACGGACCGTGATGTTGTCAGCAGCACGGTTTCACGTCTTCAGAAAGCAGGTTTTTTTGTCGAGGGTATCGACGGACTTCCCACAGCCTGCGCACGTGCGATGGCAATGATGGTGGACTCCGATGGCGTTAAAGAACAGTCCACAAACGCATCTCAACAGATGTGTATTCATATTGGCTGGAAGACCTGCCTGTTGATTCTGGTTCAGAATGGCGTCCCGGTGTTGGCTCGTGTTCCGCGTATCGGCGGACTCTGCGAGTTTTTGTCGCGACTTTCAAACGCTTTGCAACTGCAGCCTGCTGAGACGATGCGTCTGATTCGTGGACTTCATCACAGACTTCCTGTCCAAACGTCTCGATTCGTCAGAACTCGGATTGAGGAAGCTGTTCAGGACTGGTGCCTTCCGATGTGTGATGAAATCTCGCGAAGTCTCAACTTTGCTCGCCGCCCCGGACTACGGATGACTCCTTCCGCTTTCGTGGTCATGGGGCCCGGTTCCATCATCCCGGAACTCAAAGAGTCTCTGAGCCACGAATTGGTTAATGAGGTTCAGCTCTGGAATCTTCCTACCAGCCCTGGGGCTGGTTGCAGCCCGGAATACGCCGTCGCTGCGGCTCTTTCTGCATGGGAGATCGACGGATGAGTGTTTCAATCAATCTTCTCCCGGATGACCTGCGAAAGCGTTCGATCCGAATTCGAGTCATTCGTTGCTGGACGCCGGTGCTGTTGACCGTCACGGCCGGAATCGCCGGGATTACCCATTACGATTGGAAACAATGCTCAATTGTCAGAGCTGCCGCAGATCAACTGCAACCTCAGGTTGAGGCTGCCGAACAGTCTATGGTGTTACTCTCTGACTCAGAAAAACGAACTGAGGTATTGAAGACAGAGATCAGAGAAATGAATGCTCTTCAGCAGGCCGAAGATCCGCTGAAACTGCTCAATGTTGTCAGTGGATCAGCGACTGATGTTGGCGATCAATTGACCGTTTCACGCTTTGACCTTTTCAACCTTGAAGAGAACACCGAAACAACTGACGCCGCGATTCCGACCACTGCTCAAGCTTCGGCCGCCGAACCTTCACCAAAACGTTTCAAAACCGTTATGCACGTCAATGGTCTTGCTTTTTCAGATATCTCAGTCGCCCGCTTTATGAATTCTCTGCGTGCCAGCGGAGGATTTCATAGCGTCGCGTTGAAGTCTTCGCAGCCATCGGGCGTCAGCGGACTTCTGCAACGCGAATTTGTGGTGGAGTGCGTTCGAGAGGAGCAGCACTGATGAATTACAGCAGCCAAAGCTTTTCGCGTTATCGATTCCGCTGTCATTTCGTCGCAGCGTTTGTTTGTCTGCTGTTCGGTGGAATCCAGTACTTCGCCTCAATCGCCAGAACCGCTGCGGTACGAGCGGAGTTAAACTCCGCATTGAATCAGCGACAATCGCTCGTCAGCCAGTCTGAGGTTCTCAGGCAGCGTCTTCAACTACTGCAATCCACAGAGAATGTTCTCAACAAGGATCTGCAGTCGTGGCGGGAAAAAATTCCGTACAAGGGCGACGACCATGCCTTTCTGGAAGGCCTGGCCCATCAAGTGGAGCAGGCCGGGATGGAGATTCTGGAGTTTCAGCCGGGGAGAGCTGAATCTGATCAGCGGTTTGAGAAAGTCCCCGTCAGGATTTCGGCTATCTGCAACTGGTCTGAGCTTTGTCAGTTTCTCTACAGTGTGAAGGGGACATCTCGATTCTGCAGTGTGGATGAAGTGCGAATTGCGGCCCCGGAGATGGGTAGCGAGGAGCTTCAGGTTAACCTCACGATCGGAATATTCTCGTCATTCCCACGAATGATGGCTCAGTCCGAAGCCGGAGGCCTGCAATGAAGCTTCATAAGGGAAAGCTGAGTACATCGAACGCCGTTGTGATTGGGGTGCTGGTCATCGTCCTGTACTTGGTTATGCCAGGCGGATCTGAAAAGACACGATCAAAGAATACAGACCTGTCGGCAACGGAGGCACCCATTGTCGCATCGTCCGATACGGCGGCGTCAGACCATTCCAATGCGTTCCCGGATCAGGAACAAAACCTATCAAGGCCCGACAATCAGAGGGAACTTGTCGGCCCGGCGGCTGCTCCCGCCCGCATCCGACCTCTGATGGAGATTGACGAGGAAAAACTTCAGGAGATCGCGGACAGAAGCCCGTTCTGCACGGCCGTTGTTATGGTTCGTCCCGTAGATTCTTCCGAACCTGACACACTCACAAAGGCCATCGCCGAACCTGCCAATGATGAGATTTTTCACGCCGCTGAGCTGATCAGCAAGTCGACCGTAAAGCTTTTTTATTCGAGCTCCACTGGAAGGCAGGCAGCGGTCCTGAATGACGACATTGTGTACCGAGGAACTTCTGTCTCCGATAAACTCACGGTCGAATCGATTCAGCCCGACGGTGTCCGAATTCGACACTCAGCACTAACACCGCAGACAGAAAAATAATTCAACTGTGTCCGCTCGAAAGAGAATCTTCCAGGCGTGAAAACTCCTGCCATGATTCGGGTGAACAATCTTCGTAAGTCGTTTGGAAGCTATCTAAGTCGACTTGTCGCGGTAGCCTTTCGTCCGGCAGGTTCCCATACGCGACCTCCGCAATTGGGAGCCCGCTCGTCACAGGCCACGTAATCATTCTCAGATCGAGCTTCGTTGTCGCTGGGAATCGAATCAATCATCGGGGACTTCGATGCTACTCGGAATCCTCAAGGTGTTGAAAGCCAGGCGATCAGATCAGCATGGACGACGTCTCGGTTCGGTTCAAACTCCAGTGTGTGTCGAGCACCTGGATAGACCTGTGTTGTGAGTTGGTGAGTGCCGAACCGGTTAACTCTCTCTCGAACCGCAACGTTATCAATAATGCTGTCGTTCTCGGCCAGCAGCAACAACGTCGGTTGCAGAATTTTCCCGCAATGAGCTGTCAGCTCGCGATCCAGTTCTCGGCCCGCATTCAGAAAACTGCTGGAGACCGCGTGCAATGCGAGGGGATCATGAGAAATGAAATGCTGCCATTCGGGGACCTGAGTAAACAGAGCAGGATCGTCAAGTGGAATAGGAATGTGGTGCTTCACGACTTCAAATATGCGTGCCAGATTGAGTCGTAAAAGCTGCGACCAATTTGGCCCGATTCTGGCAACGAGGCCCGGATACAGCAGTGCGAGGCGATCGAATTCCCGAGGAAACAAAGCCGCGACGACTGCAGCCAGTTTTCCTCCCCAACTGATACCCAGAATCGTGATCGGCAATTGAGCGTTTGAATCTACG
>CAIJTV010000068.1:0-1953 GCA_903823635.1 uncultured Planctomycetaceae bacterium | reverse complement strand
CCATGTGAAAGGTGATCAACTTACCGGAAGCCTCGCCCCCAACCGCGACGACGACTGATCGGCGACGAGATCCCAGAGGCCCAACGCGAGAACCTGATGCGGCGGCTTGACGTCGACAAAGATGGGGCGATCACGCTCGAAGAGGCAAAGCGTCTGAGGGCTTTCCTTGGCCCTGACTGATGTTGGTCCCCATTCGGCATGGATTTGATGATTCTCTGCCAACCGGGTACTAATTTCGCGAATGAGTTGACCGCGATCGGCAATCTTGAGGAATAACGCGGCAACGTGGCCTTCCCAGTCAGCCTTCCACTTCTTCAACAGCTCGATGGGAAAATCCTTCTCCGCCTTATCGATCAATGTGTGATGTGGAGGACATAGCAGTAGAAGGTTCAGATAGGTGTCATCGGTTCCGATGGCCGCGCTACTGCGTGCCGCTCCGGATTTTCGACCGATAATGTGAGCCATTTCGCCGAGGACAGTCGTGCCACTTTGTAGCAGCAACGGAGCAAGATCGTCGTAGCAACCGGGATAAGAACACCGCCCCGCGGCCTTTCCCCAAAGCAATTTGATGTCCTTATCATCGATTGCCATTGTTCACGCCGCCCCGTCTTCTCGGATCTGGTCGTATAACTCGGTCTCCAAAACTCGTCACGATGCTCTGCCTTCATCTTCAATTTGCATTTCAAGTTCCGCTTCCATCTCTACCTCAACCTCGGATTGAAGAGCGAGAACGGCTGTCCGAAGCGGTTCGTATATCGGAATCTCCTGGCCAACGATCTCGAAGGTCACCGCCAATGTATAGGTGGCAACCGAATCAGGGTCTTGGCTCCAGCCCTGATGACCACGGATGGCAATGCAGATATCTTCAGGCAAGGCATTTGATTTGACGACCGCCCAATCCTTCTGAATCGTTCCGACCGAGCGTTTGACACCCGGTAGTCCCCAAATTGGTTTCTCGTGGATAACCCAGCCAAGCTGCCCCTCACCCTGCTGCGTGACAACTTCTTCCTTCTTGAGTGCCCGCGTTAGGAATGCCTCTAGCGACTCACCCTTACGATTATTCGTCCAATCGAGCCACGTTGCTAAGTAGCCTCTCGGGGATCTACGAGTCCGCCGGGGCGGGGCGGCATACGAAAGAGTCACGTCGATTCGAATGTCGTATTCATCCGCAGGCCCTCGCATCTGCTGAGGAATCGGAACCTGATAGATGTGGCAATCGCCTGGGCCAATTGTGCGATCCTTGTGAGCGATGAATGTGACGCGGTGGTCCGTGTTACTCGTCGCACGATCGATGTCAGGAATGCCGTAACCGATCCGCCTGAGCAACTCGGTTTTTTGTGGCTTCGTTAGCTGTTCAGCCCATTCCGGCCAATGAGCCGACTGCGCGATTAACGCCCGGTAAAGCAGGCATGATTCTTCAGGGAGGATAGTCTGTAGGCGTGCTGCGATCTTGGTGACTTTGGGAGCCGAAAATGATGTGCCGACCATGTCACGATCAAAGGCTGGGCCTCCATGCCTCGTCGATCGTACCAACTCGGGATAAGCCTTCTCGCCGCATTCCGGCGTGGATACGTCGGGAGGGTTCGCTTGCGTGATCAGGCAATCGCCCCCGTACTCCACGACTTCAGGCTTTATGGAATCCCAGATTCCCAAGCCCGAGCGGCTGAAGCCCGAAGGCTCTCCATCTCGGAATGCGAGGGTTCGCCAGCCATTGCTCTCCAAGGTGCCGTAGGCAACGGAACCCACGGTTAGCGCTTGCAAGCTCTGGGCGGGATTCGCCACTCGGCAACTCGCTTCGTTCAGATACGCAGGGTAATTGCGGCCAGCGGCAAGATGCTCGCTAACTCCTGTTTTCGGAGGTGGCTCAGAAAACGAAATATTACCTGCGCTCTGAATCACGAGCACATCGTAGTCGTTGCTGAGCAGATCAATTTCAGCCGCCCAGGCTGACAT
>CAIJTV010000067.1:0-1868 GCA_903823635.1 uncultured Planctomycetaceae bacterium | reverse complement strand
TGGAATTCCTCGCCCGGTTTCGAGCACTCGATTGAGATAGCTGGCTTCGGGGTCGCCGTGGCAATCATCGTCGCCGTGCAGGTTGAGTTCTTCCGTCATATGACGGACCAGCATCTTCAGTTCTTCCAGATCTGATCCTGCCTGTGTCACCGGATGAGTGAGTCGAGCAATCGATCGTTGGAGACGAAGGCAAGTCGGTGCAAAGTCGAAATTGGCTTGGCCATCACGAGCGATTTCCAGCGCTGCGGTGATCAGGTCGACATCTGTTTCGCGGCGGACCAGTCGCATAAACTGCTGATCGTGTTCAAATGTATGGCTGAACGGCATGGCAGGAATTTTGACTGGCTGGCTGAAGTGGTTGGAGCCTGGTAAAACCTTTGCCAGGCAACTTGTAGAGTGGCAGATCCAAACTATAGCGGCGCTTTCCTGCTGCCACAATGGCGACTGGTGACGGCGAAATCCACGTTTTTTGGCGACATTGGTACTCAGCTCAACAGAGTTATCCACGAATCCTCTGAGACAACATCGATTGGAAGAAGTGATCCTTCCGCCGACCTTCGATGCGAACAACCAGGCCCTGCAGAGTGGCATAATCCTTATCTCGTTGGCTGAATCTGCCCGGAAATGTGACAAAGTCGGCCAGAACGCAGGGACTCCCGTTTCATTGATTTGACCCGTGAAGCAGTCAGCCGTATGGTGTCCGTTTGTCTCGGCATTTTGGCCGCAGCTTTTGATTCAGGCGAGAATTGAAAAAGGCACAGTTATGAGATTTCGAAGCAGCTGGGTTTTGTTACTTGGGCTAGTTTTGGCGGGATGCCAGGTCGATCAGCCACCTACGCCGGAATCAAGCACAACCGATTCAGGGGAGAAAAAAGACAGCACAACTCCCGGTAGTACCACTGAAGGCGGTACAGAAGAAAAATCGGGCGAGCGCAAGTCTGTCGCTTTTGTAACGAACCAGATTGCCGACTTCTGGAAGATCGCAGAAGCTGGATGTGTCGCTGCGTCGAAAGAGTTTGATATCGATGTTCAGGTGATCATGCCTCCGGAAGCTTCTGCTGTCGTGCAGAAGCAGAAGGTTGAAGACGTAATGACGGGCGGAATTCAGGCGATCGCCATCAGCCCGCTTGATGCCGACAATCAGGTCGAATGGATCAACAGCATTGCTGCTAAGATCCCCCTGATTACACATGACTCAGACGCTCCGAAGTCAAATCGCCTTGTCTATATAGGTATGGACAATTATGCCGCGGGGCGAGCTTGTGGCGAGATCCTGAAAAACGCGCTGCCGGATGGTGGTCAGGTGTTGTTGTGTATTGGTCGCCTGGAACAGGACAACAGCAAGTATCGTCGTCAGGGTGTGATTGATGTGTTGATGGGCCGTGATCGTGGCATTGACTTCTACCAGTCTCAGCCAGATGCCTTCGATCCGAACGAAGGTGAGATCAAAGGTGACAAGTACACGATTGTGGCGACAGTCACCGATCAGGGTAAACCGGAAGTTGCGTTGCAGAAAGCCGAAGACGCGATTGTGACCTACCCAGAGCTGAAGGGTATGGCTGGCTTGTTCGAATACAATCCACCCGCCTGTTACCAGGCTCTGAAGAAGGCTGGCAAGGTTGGTCAAGTGGCTATTGCCGGCTTTGATGAAAACGACGTCACTCTTCAGGCGATCAAAGACGGCGAATGCGCCGGGACGGTTGTGCAGAACCCTTATGAATACGGGTTTCAGTCCGTGCGAGTTCTGAAGGAAATTCTGGCCGGAAGCAAAGACGTGATCCCCGAGTCGAAGTACATCGACATTGCTCCGCGATCGATCACCAAGGAGAACGTTGAAGCGTACTGGGAAGAACTCAAGCGATTGAAGG
>CAIJTV010000066.1:0-2688 GCA_903823635.1 uncultured Planctomycetaceae bacterium | reverse complement strand
GGGGAAAGCCAAGTCTCAAGTCGATCCGGATCTGGATCCGGAAGAGCTTCAGGAAAAATGGAGCGATGCGCTGAATTCCTTCTGTGGTGCCCATAACGACGACGTCATGGTTCGAGGAGAGAAGCTGCGGGCGTTACTCAAGATCAAAACCATTGACCGTCTCTCAGGGGTGGAATGTTCGGTCATTGCTGGCTTCGATACCTTTGAATGCTCATTCCTGATTGACGTGGCGAATACTGCATTTGACTACAACTGCTCGTGTGGTGATTTCGAACTGTGTGAGCACACCTACTTCATGGGATTAAAGCTCGAAGCCATGCTGGAGGATCCGAAGTCAGCTCTGTCGAAGGCTATACTCGGTGCCGGGGCGGACAATACCGACAAGGCTTTTCGCCAGACGCTCTCACTGCTGAAGTCACTGACTCAGAATGCACAGCTGGAACAAGCGGTCCAATCCGAAGTGACGGTCGAAGAGAAACCTCAGACGCGTTACGTCTGGAATCTTGCGGAGGATGGCTATTACGGTTCCAGCCGTCTGTTTCCCTGTATCCAACAGGAGAAAAAGGGCGGCTGGACCAAAGGCAAGGAAAGCACGATCGAAGCCTTCCTCAAAGCGGCTCGATCGAATTGGTCACCTATCGACCACCAATTAGCAGACCTCGTCAAGCAGGAACGCTGGCAGTCTCCTACGATTGAAGTGGCTGAAGGATTGCGAGTCCTGGCGGAGACTGATCTGTTCTGTTACGACCGGGAACCTTGTACGCTCAGAATGGTACCGCTTGAGATCCTTGTTCTCGAATCCGATCAGGGGCTGCAGCTTTCCACAAGTGTCGGCGACTATGTCACGCGGTTGGGGAAGATTGGCGACATCAAGGTTTTGAACGTTTCCCGAGGCGTCCTCGTCTACGTCCCGTCGCTGAAGGAAGCGGTTTACTTTCGAGGACCGTTGCATTCGTTCGAGATTTGCCGCCAATTGCTGGAGCAGAAGGATGTCGTGTCGAAAGACAAGATGCCGGTGCTGCTGCAGCAACTGGAACAGTTGCGAGCCTGCATGGCGGTACGTCTGCCGGAGTCCGTGGCGGGGAAAGAAGTTCCCGCAGAAACTCAGCCTGTGCTGATGCTGCAACTCCGCCGCAGCGGCGCGCTGGATGTCTCGATTCAGTTTCGAGATCGCAATCAGATGCTGCATGCTCCCGGAGAAGGGCTGGCGCGGATTCACGAAAAGGTCGATGGCGAACCCGTGCAGTTTGTGCGAGACATCCCGGCCGAGGTTCGACGTGCTCAGGACATAGTGGTGGAACTGCAGATCAATCGAGGCGTCCCGCTGAGCCGCTGGAGCTGGCGTATGACGGATGGTGACGAGATCAGCGATTTGCTGACTGATGCCGGTTCGGCGGTTGAGCGAGCTGAACTGACTGTGCTGTGGCATAAAGATTCAGTCAGTCGATTCGATGTGATCGGTCGACTCACCGCGAATAACGTGCGAGTCGAAGTGTCACGCCAACGAGACTGGTTTGGACTCAGCGGAACATGTCAGATCGGTGATCAGGAGATTTCTCTCAAGGAGATCCTGGCCGGAATGCATGGCCGCCCCATGAACGGGCTGATGGAAATCTCGCCGGGCAAATGGGCGGCCGTTGCTGCGGAACTACGAGATGCTCTGAAGCGTCTTTCCGATGTGAGTCAGGAGAATCGCGGCAAACTCCAGTTGGATGCTTCAGCCGCTCCGATTGTGAATGTGCTGGAAGCGGCCAAGATTCAGATCGAAGCCGACAAGCACTGGGAAAAATGTCTGAAGCGTCTGCGTGATGCTCAGGATACGGTTCAGGAACCACCGATGGGACTGAATGCGGAACTGCGAGATTACCAGCTTGAGGGCTTTCGCTGGTTGTGCAGGTTGTCTCAATGGGGCGTTGGTGGAATTCTTGCGGACGACATGGGGCTCGGCAAAACCGTCCAGACGCTGGCTCTATTGCTGACTCGTGTTGAGTCCGGTCCCACGCTTGTGATTGCTCCCACATCGCTGGGTTTCAACTGGCAGCGGGAATGTGAACGCTTTACTCCGTCACTGACTCCGATCCTGTTTCGCGATATCGATCGCATCGATCTGAAGAACAAAGTCGGCGAAGGAGATCTCGTGATCTGCAGTTACGGGCTTGCACTTCGCGAAGCGGAACTGCTGCGGGAGATCAAATGGGGCACGTTGATTCTGGACGAAGCTCAGAACATCAAAAACAGTAACAGCAAGACGGCCGCACAGATTCGCACGTTCGAAGCTGAATGGAAGATCGCCCTGACCGGCACGCCGATGGAGAATCATCTGGGAGAACTGTGGAGCATCTTCCATACGGTGGCTCCGGGAGTTCTTGGTTCATGGGAACAATTCCGTCGACGCTTTGCCGCTCCGATTGAAAAAGAGAGTAACAGCGATCGCCGACAAGCTTTGTCGCAGGTCATTGCACCTTTTATTCTGCGTCGATCGAAGCGTGACGTGTTGAAAGATCTGCCGGCTCGTACTGAAACGAATCTGATGGTCGACCTCAGTGCCGAAGAACGACTGCGGTACGATCAGATGCGACTGGCTGCTGTGACCGAACTGGATCAGATCGGCGATGAGAACCTGTCGCATGACCAACGATTCAAAGTACTCCAGATGTTGACTCGACTGCGTCAGCTGTCGTGTCACAT
>CAIJTV010000065.1:0-9313 GCA_903823635.1 uncultured Planctomycetaceae bacterium | reverse complement strand
TGCCAATGCCGTCAAATACGGTTGATCAAATTCTGACTCACGGGTTTTCAGAAGTTGTCGAGCTTCCTCGGCGAAGAATCGCGGGATCGTGACATAATCGTCGGGACGACTGTCACCTGGGAAACATCGCAGGACTTCCGGCTCTTCCGGTTTGATTTCCGGCTCTGGAATCGGACTGCCATCGCCTTCACCTTTCAAATGTTTGGTCATCCAACCGTACATCGCTTCTCGCATCGGCGCATTGTAGTGATGAGGTGATTCGATAATCGTATGTTTGACGGCAGACGGGCCATCCGGTGAAGTCAGAGCCGCGATCTCACGGGCTCGGCTGATTGAGATGCGAGCCTGATCGACCGAGAACTGAAAAGCATCCTGCGTGGCACTGGTGACCATCAGTCCGCGATTGGCCGCAAGCCCCAGAACATGCCCCTCTTCGTGACGCTGAAGAATGCCGGGCACCACTTCACACATGCAACAGGCAGCACTCAGATAAGCTTGATAGTTGCCGACGGAACATGTCGGCACGACACAGCGAAACCGTTCATCATACGCACCGGCATACATCGATTGATTGCCGCCGCCGCTGGCTCCGGTTACTCCCAGTCGACTGGGATCAACTTCCGGACGTGACTGCAGGTAGTCTACGGCTCGCATGTTTTCATAAACCTGAATACCCGACAGTGGCCGACCTAGCAGCAGCAGCGTTGCACCGGTCATTTCGCCGTGATATTCGCCCAGTGCTTCACCGATTGCACGTTCACCGGCCCCGAAGGCATCCACGCACAGGACAAAGAAACCCAACTTAGCCAGGCCGATGCAACGCGACTGCACGACTGGATCCTGCTTCGCTCCGGCCCAGTGACCATGGACGCATAATACGGCAGGAAAAGTTTGCTCGGGCTTCCCGTCTGGAACGTAGGCATTCGCGGTCATCCAGACACCAGGCATCGTCTGAAAGACAATTTTTTCGACGCGATAGCCATCTCGCACAATCTCACCGAGTTTACGAGCTTCCAGTGGACATGGTTCGGCCGGAAAGCCGCCCCACGCCTTCAGCAAAAGATCGCGGAGATCGGTGCGTGTCTTCTGCCAGTCTTCGACAGTTCCCGGTGCATTATCGTTGGCACGCATGATCGCGGCCTGCTGTTTCACGAAGACGTTAAATCGCGTTGCGGGCTCAACCGGGCTTTGTTCGGTCTGAGCTGAGACGGGAAGCGGTTGCAACAGGATTATCGCAAGGCACGCAATCGCGATTCGCATTTCGAATTCTCCGGATTTAAATGAGTTGTTCACTCAGCTCAATCATCAGCAGATGAGGCATTGAGCGAGTTCCCAGGAGCACACACGGCAAGGATATTCCGTGCGTGGCCACAATTGAGATGATGATCTGAATGAAATATCTCGCGAACACCCGACCTCAATTTATGCCCCCCCCCGCAGGATAACGTGGCTTCATCCTGTTCAGCAATCGACGAGCGGAATAGAGAATGTCTCGAAGTGGTTCTTTGGTATGGTGTACCTCGGGACAGGGCTGCTGCCTGCATTTTTGTCCTGGTTGCAGAATCCCCCGGATGCAGCTTGAGAAAACTACTGCTGCCCCGTTTTCGTAGAAGTGGACACATGATTCGGCAACCGCGATTTTGATTGATAAGATGGGGCCGACGGAATTTCCAGGCAACAGAGAAGAATTGAATTTCAGGTATGCTTAAGAAAGAACAAATGCGGCGTTGGCTGACTGAGCGGCTGCAGACTCAAAAACAGCTTGTGATGGCGGCGATGGCGGGAATGGCTGTCATCGGCACGGTTGCCACATTGATCGAGTTCGTGCTGTTCTATGTGATCATTCGCTACGGTTTTCTGAAGAGCGGTGCTCCGGCCATGCTGGCCACGCTAATGATCCAGGCAACGATTCAATACTTCACACTGCTGTGGATGCCAAAACAACTGGCCGACATCGACCATGAATCGGTCTCTGAAGATGAGGTGACGATCGTCAAATCCGCGGCCACGATGTCTTCCGCGTGGACCTATGCTTTTGGTAGTCTGGAGTCGGACCGGACGTGGATAGAAATACTCCTGGGATTGCTCTCGCTGCCACAGCGAATGTTTGCCGCAGCCTGGTTTTCATGGCAGCGAAAAGGCGAAATTGATGCGGTCGAAATTGCCCCGTGTGCCTTGATCCTGCGCCTGCTCCATAAAGAGGCCGAACGAGTGGATCTGAAGAAGATCACGGAAGAGGTAGAACTGACCGATCTCGCCCAGACTTTACGCCAGGTGTCGCTGATCGACGGTGTTGTGTTCCTGACACGGAACTCCGTGGGACTGAGCCTTGCCAATCGCCTGGTCGACGATATCGAAGCGTGGCGAAAGAAAAATACCGAACCTCAATAACGTGTTGGCGAAGTTCGAATTTGTTCGGGTTCAGAAAATTGCCGTTCAGTGAGTTTCACGTAGATCTTGTCTGGTATCGATTTGAAGTTCTCGGCGTTTCCACCAGCATGGGAACTCGGGCTCTGAGATATCAACTCGGAATCGCACGGACTCTGGAGCCTGAGCCAACAGGCTCTGAATCACGGCCCGCTGGAATCGATCTTCGGGATACATCGGCGACCTGGTCTGTTGCAGCGACCACCGGTCCAGTTTGACGACACACCATTCACTGAGCGGTGCAGGATCAGCGATGGCGTTTCGTACTGTCTCTGGGAAATGTTCGCGATCGGATTCATGAACGGACAGGATCCACGATTCGGGTCGACTGGAATAGAGCTGCCATGATGGCCAATTGTCTGCGATTCCGATCAGGCCGGACAAAGGAAACAACCACGTGGCCACCAACACAGCCGTCCTGCGCGGAGCATACGCGGAATCAGCCTTCTCCAATGTTCGACGGAACGGAAACAGAATCGGAACCAGACACAGAAAACACAGGTTCCACAGCAGCACTCCGGCGTGATGATTTAACCCCAACGGTCCCAGTGCCAACAGCAGTGAACCGTGCAGCAGGATTGCTCCCAGAGCACCCCAGCGCTGAGTCTTTGGGGACACCAGCAGCAGACCGATCAGGAATTCTCCCAGCGTCATAAAGTGGCATAGCCTCGCAATTTGAAGGGCACCCATTTCCCATCCTGATTGCCCGGCGAGCTCCAGCAACTGACGCACAATGATTCCGGAAACTCCCAACTCTGGTGTTAATGAGATTCTTGAAAGCGCGGAACAAACGTAAACGGCAGCGACAGTATGTCTCATGGCCAACAGCAGATCTTTGCGCGGCAGTACGATCAGCCATGCCAGATTCAGCATCGTCAGCCAATGCCACGATTGAAGGCGATGCTGATTCGAAACGGCCAGAACAAGGCTGCAGACAAAGGCCGCGATCGAAGCTTTTACGATAAGTTTCGATGGATCCTTGATCGGCAGAGCGACAATCGCCGCGCAGGCCATCATGAGGCCGACTGTGGCGACCTGAGAGATTGCCGTTGGGAGTGCCATCAGCAAAGGAATCTGCGGAAACGCCGAAGTGCCCCACCACAGCGGAAACGTCGCGAGGATCAGGACGAGCTCGAAAACCGCAAGGCACTTGATCGCGAGGACTGCTCGTGATTCCGGGTCCATTGTCAGATGATCCCCGTGAACTAGACTTCGCAAGTTAAACACACGGATCCCCGGTTGATTTGGCATTGATCGGAATAGAACGCGGACATTCACTCATCCTCGTCACAGCAATTTATCTTTTTCCCAGCGGCACTTTATCGAATGAAGACTCTGCTTGTCACCGGAACAGACACTGGCGTCGGCAAGACGTGGGTGACATCACTTCTTGTACGAACTTTTCGACAACAAGCAATCCGTACAGGAGCTTACAAGCCTGTCTGCAGCGGCGCTGAAGTGAACTCCAATGGCGAAGTCGTCTGGGCTGATATCGAAGCCCTGCGTTCCGCTTGTGGGACCGATCCCGAGATTGATCTCGTCTGTCCTCAGCGATTTCATGCAGCGGTCGCTCCGAACATTGCTGCGAGAATGGAGAATCGCCTAGTAGACAGTCGACTATTGATCGATGGCGCCGCCCGCTGGGGATCTCATGTCGATCAACTGATCATCGAAGGGGCCGGGGGGATTTTTTGTCCTCTGTCAGATGAGCTGACGGTGATGGACGTCGCTGTCGAACTCAACACCCCAACGATTGTTGTCGCTGCCAATCGTCTGGGCGTCATCAATCATACGCGTCTGACAGTTGAAGCTCTGCAAACGCACGGTGTTAACGTGGTCGCCGTTGTGCTGAACGAGATTAGTTCGGCCGTTCAGGAGAACGCAGATCCTTCCATCCCCACGAACGCGGCACAGATCAGGCATTGGCTGCCGAAGACTCCACTGTTCCATTGTCCGTGGCGAGGAACAGAAATCACAGCACTTTCAGAAACCACCCGTCTGATGGATCTTCTGGAATGACTTCGCCCGGTTACCTGCTGAAGTGGACTCTTCTGGCCAGTCTCCTTGGGATTTTGACGGGTTCGTCGTGCGCGTTGTTTCTTTGGCTTCTGGATCATTGTTCCAGGTGGCAGGCCGAGAACTTCTGGCTCCTGTGGCTGTTGCCGATAGCGGGCGTTCTGATCGGATATGTTTACTCCACATTCGGCAAATCGACGGAGGCAGGAAACAATCTGATTCTGAATGAGATTCATGAACCCGGCGAAGGAGTTCCACTGCGGATGGTTCCGTTGGTGCTGTTGAGTACTCTGGTGACTCATTTGTTTGGTGGCTCGGCTGGCCGTGAAGGGACGGCCGTGCAAATGGGTGGTAGTCTGGCCGCCGGCCTGTCACGACTCATTCCGAGAATGAGCATCGAAGATACAAAGATTCTGCTCACGGCCGGTATTGCATCCGGGTTTGCAGGTGTTTTTGGAACCCCGGTGGCGGGAATGATCTTTGCCATGGAAGTGCTGACGGTGGGGCGTCTGAATTCGACCAGCATCCTTCCATGCATGATCGCATCGATCGCAGCAGATCAAACCTGTCTCGCCTGGGGCATCGGGCATACTCACTATTCGATCGCGTCGTTGCTTCCAGCCGGAGCCACCTCGCATCTGGCGCCATTCGAGGCTCGGCTGCTGCTCTGCACTGTGCTTGCCGGTGTCGCCTTTGGTCTGGCCAGTCTGATGTTCACGGAACTGTCTCATTTCCTGAGTCGACAGTTCAAAAGACTCATCCCAAATCCGCTGCTGCGACCGTTCGTCGGTGGCGTGCTGGTGATCGCGCTGTTCCTGATCGCGCGAACAGACGACTATCTTGGCCTTGGCGTGAAGTCAGCCGATGAGCAATCTGTCACCATTGTCAGAGCCTTTCAAGCGGGAGGGGCGGAGACGTGGAGTTGGCTTTGGAAGCTGGTGTTTACCGTGGTGACGCTCAGCAGTGGCTTCAAGGGAGGCGAGGTAACGCCGTTGTTCTTTATCGGAGCAACACTTGGAAACACCTTGTCTTCGTTTCTGGGAGTTCCACCCGACCTGTTTGCCGCCCTGGGGTTTGTTGCGATCTTTGCGGCCGCTACGAATTGCCCATTGGCCAGCACTGTGATGGCGGTCGAACTCTTCGGCGGCGAATTCCTGCTTTACTTCTCCGTCGCCTGCCTGGTGGCGTGCTTTGTCAGCGGACGATCAAGCATCTATTCTGCTCAACGACACTGCGAAATTTGAAGGCTAGTTGTCAACCAATTGAAGTCGAATCAGGATTTCGCCTGACTCTGTTCCAGCTTTGATTTGTACCACTCCATCGTCGACTTCAAACCTTCCGCCAGCCGTACTTGCGGTTCCCAGCCCAGCAGAGTTCTTGCCTTGGTAATATCCGGGCATCGCTTCTTGGGATCATCTTTCGGCAGCGGCATGTGAACGACTTTGGAGCGACTGCCGGTGACCTTGATCACGGCTTCAGCCAGTTCCAGCATCGTATTCTCAACGGGGTTACCGATGTTGATCGGACCAGTATGTTCGTCCTGATCCATCAACTTCATCATGCCCGCGATAAGATCATGGCAATAGCAGAATGAACGAGTCTGTAAGCCATCTCCGTACACCGTCAGATCTTCGCCCTTGAGCGCCTGCATGATGAAGTTCGAGACCACTCGACCGTCATCCGGAGCCATGCGAGGACCATAGGTGTTGAAGATTCGGATAATGCGAATTTCAGTCCCATGTTCCTGATGATAGTTCACCATCAGCGATTCCGCGATGCGTTTGCCTTCGTCGTAGCAACTGCGAGGACCGATCGGATTGACATGCCCCCAGTAATCTTCAGTCTGAGGATGAACCAGCGGATCGCCATAGACTTCTGACGTCGAAGCATGCAGAACTCGCGCACCGCAACGCTTGGCGAGACCCATGATGTTGACCATTCCCACCGTGGACGTCTTAATCGTTTTGATGGGGTTGAACTGGTAAGCTTCTGGAGACGCCGGACACGCCAGGTTGAAGATCCGATCGGCTTCGACATACAGCGGATGTACGATATCGTGGCGAATCAGCTCAAAGCGAGGATGCCCGATCAGGTGCCGAACGTTCTCTTTTGATCCTGTGAAGAAATTGTCCACACAGATCACATCATCGCCGCGTTCGATCAGTCGATCGCAGAGATGACTTCCCAGAAACCCAGCACCACCAGTAACAAGAACAGTTGTCATAAGTTGAAACATCCAGTCTCGAGGGAGCGAGCGACAGGGCGTCAGCCCTCCGAGTCGATCACTTTCACTTTGAAATACTGATTTCACAATGTGCTTCGAATGAAGACCTGGCGCTCGGAGGGCTCACGCCCTGCCGCTCGCCGACGGACTAAACTCGTTGAGATTCCGCGAGACCGATCGCTCGGTCCATGCGACGTACCACGCATTCACGTCCGAGAAGTTCCAGAGATTTAAACAAGTCCGCTCCCTGAGCTTTCCCGGTTACACACAGCCGAAGTGCTGGAAAGACATCGCCAACTTTGACCTGCTTTTCGGCAGCAAATCCCTGCAGGAGATCATGAATTGGCCCGGCAACAAAGTCTGTCAAATTGCTGAGCCGCTTCTGAAGATCACGCAGCAGATCAATCGCGTTCTCTGGTTTCACAACGCGTTTCTGGAAGTTCTTGTCATCAATCTTCAGGTCTTCGTCAACAACAAAAAACTCATCCAGCTGAAAGATGTCACCAAACACACGCAGGCGGTCACCAGCCAGTTCAATGACACTGGCCACGCGATCACGTGTTAAGGGATCCGCCTCATCATCAATCAGGCCGGCCTTCTTGAGAAACGGCAGACATCCGTCCAGCTTCTCGCTGGCTGGCAACTGACTCATCCAGTGCGCCTGAAAGTTCAGAAGTTTGTCCGGATCCAGTCCCGCAGCACTTTTGATAACTCGTTCAAGCGTAAACTTCTGCTGCATATCATCCAACGAGAAAAACTCTGTCTGATCATCCAGCGACCAGCCCAGCCGCACGAGTGCATTCAGTACCCCGGCCGGCAGGAAGCCAACCTGTTGATAATACGCCACCATCACTGGCGACAAGGCATCAGACTTGGGATCGATGCCAATGCGACTCAGGACCTGATCGCCCAGTTCGAACAGCTTCTGAAACTGTGGATTGGTGCGATACTTGTCGATCTTACGCTTACTCATTTTCTCTTTGCCGCCCGGAGAGGCAACGTAAGGAATATGGGCCCACTCCGGAGTCTTATTCCCGAGCGCTCGATGTAGCAGCACTTGAATCGGCGTGTTCGGCAAATGTTCCTCGGCACGGATCACATGAGTAATCTCCAGGGCCGCATCGTCGACGACGGTGGCAAAGTTGTAGAGCGGAGACCCATCACTGCGCGCCACCACAGGATCCGGCATCAGACTGCAATCCCATTCGACGCGACCACGCACATGATCGTCGATCACGACCTTGTCGCTGCGAGGAACCAACAGGCGAACAACGAACGCACGCCCTTCCGCAATGCGTTGCAGAACCTCATCGTTGCTCAGTGACAGCGACGCGCGGCTGCTGATGTAAACGCGTTTTTCTTTTTCCGCCGCTTCGCGCTGGGCCTGAGTTTCTTCCGGTGTTTCAAAGTCGCGATAAGCGCGGCCTGCGTCGAGAAGTTTTTTCAGAGCGGCGTCGTAGGACGCGCGGCGTTGCGATTGAAAATAGGGAGCATACGGACCACCGACTTCCGGACCTTCATCCCAGTCGAGCCCCAGCCAGCGAAACGCGTCCAGAATTGGCCCGAGGGCCGCATCGATATTTCGTTGCTGATCCGTATCGTCGATACGCAGAATAAACTGGCCCCGATTTCGGCGCGCCCACAACCAACAGAACAAAGCCGTCCGCATTCCACCGATGTGCATGTATCCGGTCGGGCTGGGGGCAAAACGAGTTCGAACAGACATGTCAGGATTTCAGTCGAGAATAGGAGACTCAAACATTTACAAAACGTTGCCCCTCACCAGTCAAATCTCATGCGGCTGAAACAGCGTCAGGAATTTCGGGACAGGGCCTGTTCTGAGCAAGGATTCCTCAGAATACCAGAACGCTCAGGAATCGTAACGGGACGAGTACCGTCATCAAATGCCAAGTCTCGATCAGGTCCATCGGATTCCATCATCTCAGCACGACTTCTCAGAGTTGGCCGCGAAAAATTGCAACGTCAGCTGCAACGGGTTTACCTGCCGCAGTCTTTCCTGCCGGTGGCCACGCAACATTTTTCATCGGCGCGTTTTTCCGTAAAGAAATCCTCATAATCCTGCCGCCATCGCGAAACCAGCGGGCATTATGATGCTGAGTTCTGTTGCCAGAATGCCTCAGTGGGTTCTGCGAATGTCGGCCGGTTCACGGGCAAGAGTGGATCTGTTTCGGAGTGATCCATGAGAAGAGGACAGCAACAGTGATGCTGGGAGGGCTGCAACAAAATCAACTGTTGCCTGAGTCGCTACGCGGAACCAGCACGACGCCAACTTTTGATTGATCAGCATTAAGAAATTCGCAGGACCATTGAGGCACATGGTGAAACGAGACCCGAATACTTCTGTTGCATCAGAAAATTCAGTAGAATCGCGACGTGATGTCCCCAGGAGCCACCGCTGTATTCAGCAGCGGATAACGCCTTTGGATTAGCAATGGTGCGTACTCTGCTTTGAATGATCAGGTTCGTTTCTCCGCAATTGGCAGTTTCAGAAATGCGTGGTCCAGGATCCAAGCCCAGTCTCTTGTTTCAGTTGGTCATTCCGGCAACAGCCGTCTTTGGAATCACCATTTTGTCTTTGATTGCTGTTGTCTTTAGTGATCATCGCGCGCCTGTGGCGCAGTGGCT
>CAIJTV010000064.1:0-1565 GCA_903823635.1 uncultured Planctomycetaceae bacterium | reverse complement strand
TTTCCGAGCCCTCGACGATGTCGTCGCGGATTTAGTGACCGACGAAGTTCTGGATATTTTGTAATCACGGTGGATGGGAGCGGATGGACAACGTCCGCTCCGTCAGCCTGATACTGATCGTAAACAGGCCAACAGAGACGAGCAGGTCGGGCAGCGTGCGAATCATCATTTCTATGGCATCATGCTCACTTGAAACAGGCGTGTCGGCGTACGACTCCTGCGATTGCAAGATCGCGACAGTTTGATGCTCAGGATCCAGGGTTTAAAACCAGGACTGATCCAGATCGAATGATCCGCCGCAGACGGAAATCTGTAGGTCGACCTGTCTCAGGTCAACAAGGTGCATCACTGATCAGCAGAAGGAATCACCGTCTGCAGAATCATTCTCCGTTTCACGAAGTGCCGACTCAAAAACTCCAGGGGCACAACATAAGTCATGATTGAAAATGTCTTATTCTCTCGATGGCACAGCATAGATTCTCCAATGCTGTCCTTCCCAGAGCGGATCCGTTTCGAACGGCCCCAGAATTCTGGTCAGGATGAAATCGCAGTCAGTTTTGGCTCGCAGAATCTGCAGATCATGTTTGTCGTAGAGTGAATCAGATGAACTGCGCAGCGTCCAGTCGTGCAGCAGCCACAGGCGTTTATTCCACGTCAGGATTCCGGCGGCATCCTGAGGGCAATCCTTGTAGCAGACATACTCGGCACGTTCAGCGAACCATTTGAAGGCTGAGGATTCTCTCGGCGTCAGGATAAGTGCGTCCTTCGGAGTATTCTCCCGCAACCAGTCGCAGGCTTGTCGCCAGTCGGTGAACTGATCTTTCGTGTACCCCGCCGGAGCCGCTTCTCGGCTGCTCCAGGACAGCCACAGCGGAAGCAGCAGCATTCCACAGAAGGCCATCTGCCGGACGAGCGGAGTACTCAATAATCCACCGGCGAACGATCTGGAAGCCATCGACTTTCGAGGTTCCAGCTGCGGTGCGAAGGCCTGCACCAGGCGTCCAAACACCAGAGCGGTCGTAATCGGAAGCAATGCGTCGAAACAGCGAAACGGATAAAACTTCAGCAGCGACGCACGCCACTCCCAGCCGTCTAACTCCTGGGCTCGCACTGTGTGCCAGCCGATAATTACACCCGCCAATGCGATCAGTGCCGACATAGCAAAGAAGATCAGCATCGATCGCAGGCCGTCTTTGCGTGTTGTTCCGGAATGGTCGCGACTTAGGCACCAAAGCCCGACCGCCAATCCACCGCCCACCAGCAACAAATAGAGCCATTGAGATCCTGGAATCTCAGTCGGATCCAGATGATGTTTTAATCGCCAGAAGACCTGATAAAAGGACGCCAGCTCACGATCTTTTTGAGGAAGACTCTTGTCCAACACAAGCGTCAACGCAGGGATCAGTCCGGGCAACGCGAATAGAATTGTCTGAGTCGAAAAGGCAATCAGACCAAACAGAGATGATCGCTGGTTCTCAGCGCGGCTTTGCGGACGTTTCAAGATCAAATCGGCCACCCCAAACACCGCGGAGGCCATGCAGACACAGGCGGCAACCCAGCCACCA
>CAIJTV010000063.1:0-7935 GCA_903823635.1 uncultured Planctomycetaceae bacterium | reverse complement strand
GGGTCTGACGGCGGTCCATCCCGGTTTTCGGAGGTATCTCGAGTCTCCCCCGCGACATCCACGCAACACGGTGCGTTGGCATCGGCCTGTCCAGCCTCCGCACTGTGTGAATTGAGGCCAGGGGTTCGCGGGTGACCTCAACAGAGGATAGCCTCAATCGTGGCCGCGTAGAGATTAGTCGCTGATGCAGGCCAACAACGCCGGATGAGCAATTATCTTCGGGTCTATCATCCTTCACACATTCCTGACAAACTTGTGACAGGCCGCTCACCACTGTTTTCCGCGAATGGCGTCCAATACGCACAGGTCGCTCGCGACCAGGATTCCAGTCTTCAGGACCTTCAAATTCAGGACCTACAGGGAGAGTCAGTATGAAAACATTCATGTCATGGAACACAGTCTCGCGATTGATTCTGGCGACGCTGTGTCTGTTGCCGAGTCTTCGAGTTGCCGAGGCATCCGAAAAGATCGCAGCGGATGACCACGGTTTGAAGCTGACTCTCAATGCCCGGCCAGCGTACTCGGTGCTGAAGGCCGGTGAAAAACAGACGGCGTGGATGCGAGTTGGCCTGACGGGTTTTCATCTGAAGCCGGAAGGCGAACGTGCGCCGATCAATGTGGCAATCGTACTGGACCGATCCGGTTCTATGCAGGGCGAGAAGATTGAGAAGGCCCGCGAAGCCGCCATCAATGCTCTTGATCTCCTGAAGCCCACAGACATCGTTTCCATCATTGCTTACGATACCGACGTCAGTGTTCTCGTCCCCGCAACAAAACTGACCGACAAGGAACAGGTCGTCGGAGTCATTCGCGGCATCCAGGCCAACGGCAACACAGCTCTCTTTGGAGGCGTCAGCAAGGGAGCGGCCGAGGTTCGCAAGTTTCTCGATGACAAACATGTGAATCGTATCATTCTGCTGTCCGACGGTCTGGCGAACGTTGGTCCATCGTCGCCCGGAGAACTTGGGGATCTGGGAACATCGCTGAAGAAAGAGAATATCAGCGTCTCCACTTTGGGCCTTGGATCAGGATATAACGAAGACCTGATGGTGAATCTGGCTGGCATGAGCGGCGGGAATCATCAATTCATCGAGAACGCTTCAGAGCTCGCCAGCATCTTTCGTCGCGAATTTGACGAAGCCCTGTCGGTGGTTGCTCAGGAGATTGATCTGAAGATTGAAATTCCAGAGGGCATTCGACCGGTGCGAGTCCTGGGAAATGCGGCCGACATCAATGGCCAAAGCGTGGTAACTCGCCTTGCTCAGGTTTACAGCGATCAGCAAAAGCATGTTGTGATCGAAGTCGAAATTCCCGCCGCAATGGCGATTGAAGGAACCGACGGCAACGATGAGACAAAGCCTGTGACCCTGGCGAAGGTGGCGGTCACTTATGCCAACATGTGCAATCACAAATCAGAAACACTCGAAGGCAGCGTGGCTGTGGCCTTCAGTTCTGATGATAAGAAAGTGAAAGCCAGCCGAGACAACTCGGTCATGGCTGATGTTGTTGCCCTGCTGGCCAATGAACGCAATAAGCTGGCAACGCAGTTCCTGGATCAGGGCGACATCGAAGCCTGCCGCAGAACGCTTCAGGAGAATGCATCCTATCTCAGTGAAAATGGGGCAGAACTTAACGTCGATGCCCTTGAGATCTTTGCCGAGACCAACCGAGACCAATTGAAGCGTCTGAAAGGCATTACCTCAAACGGTGCGCCAGCCGCCGTACTGTCGCGCAAGATTCAGCGTGACAGCCAGTTGAAGGTCGAACAGCAGGCTCCGTCGGCCGTGAAGCCGTAAAGAATTTTTCTGGATCTGCCTCCTACGCCACCGGGTTTACCCCGGTGGTTTAAAGGCCTTTGCACCACTTACATTCTCGTAACTGGAGCAACCGTTGGCTCACCATGATCCAAAGGACACTGGTGCAGAAGTCTATCGACCACCGGGTTTCCCTGGTGCCGGATAAGCCTGATATCCTGTGCGGATGATTGTTCTCTATTGGGTGACCAACGCCGCTCGTTTCCGAATCTCTGCGTTGGCATGTTCTCTTAGCTTCAGCACCATCTCGTTCTTCTTCAGTTCGGCGGGCAATTTGGAATTCTCGATCGCCTGCAACGTGAGAAGAATCTTCGCATCATCTCGCAACATGCCTTCCAGCGCCAGCTTGCGATTATGGTCTGACAAGTAGCCATAAGCACCGATCAGCATCTCAGCGGCTGTCACATCTCGGACATCTGCGAGGCCGCTAACAGCGCCCATTTGCAGTTCGTCGTTGATCCCCCTCTGCAGATACTTCTCCAGTTGTGGCTTTGCCATGGACCAATCCCGCAGGGCAACCATTCGAAGTGCATCGTAGCGAGTTCCCGGCGGTACGGATTCATCGTCTGCCATGGTGGACGATTCAATCAGAGCGTGATTCCATGCCGCCAGCAAAGACTGGTCACCTTCAAGGATCGTTTTAAGCACCTCATCCGGCCAGTGCCCCGCGAGCGTCAGTCCATTGATCAGTCCGCCGCCGATGACCACCGATTGCCAGTGTTCCAGTCGCTTTTTTGAGGCTGGCAAACTGGCCCGTAGCACAGCCTTGACGTTCTCGGCATCTGCCGCTTTTCCAACGGCGATGGCGACTCGCCAGATCCACGGAATTCGTCGATACTCCTCCTTGCTGCCGGACTCTTCTGGAAGTCCCACGGCCATGAGCGGGATAATCTCCGCTGCTTTTTCCAGATTGGCTGCGATCAGCTTTTCTCGTTCGGCCGCCGGAACTTTGTCGTCGATTAATCGGGCCGCGATCTCCGCCGCAGTCACTGGTGGCTTTGATGGCTTTTCATCATCGGTAACCATACCCGTGGCGAGCGGTACGCCGCCGATCTGAACCAGATGCAATGCTCGCAGATCGGCCAAGGCCGCACGAAGATCCCCCGCCGGACGAATCACAAGTTCCGACTCACCTTCCTGAATCAATGTCTTACCCAGATACACAAGTTGATAACGACTCCAGGCACCGGTGCTGCCGACGTTCCCTTTGAGCGACGGCTGAACTCCTTCAATCAAAAATCCACTGCCTGCCGCGTTCGGATCACAGGCCCATTCGCCCCAAACAGCCAATTCACGAGCATTCTCGGCCTGAATTCTCCAACGTACGACGTCATCTTTGCCATGCCAATAACCGATGTTCTGGAACGGCGTTTCGAAGGTAATATCGCCGCCGTAGATTTCCGCCTGAGCTGCCTGCAGAGCCACATTGCCGGACGATGGAACCGAGACAACACCAGGCCTGTTGCCTTCGATGGATTTAGGCGGCTGACGAATTGTCTGTAGCCACGCCCAGAGATTGTTGATGTCCTCTGGAGATGCATTCTGCTCGAAGCCTTCCGGCATCAGAGACTTGCCCGTGCTGCGAATTTGTTCAATTTCAGACCGCAGCACAGTTTCTCGTTTTCCCTCGGCGGCCAGCAAAGTCAGATTTGAAGCCGCCTCTTCAGCAATCAGACCTGTCAAACTGCGGCCGTCATTCAACACTGCCACATAGGCTTGATAGCGGGGATCGATGGCCTGATTCGGATCGAGCATTGAAATCAACAACGCCTGCACGGGTTTGCCACTGTAAGCGGCGATCTCCGGTCCAACACTGTGGCCTGTTTCCTGCAGTCGATGACAGTTGGAACAGTGTTTCTGGAAGACCTGTCGCCCCAGATTGGGATCTCCCTTCTCGTTGATCGCGGCGGTGTAACGATCAATCGCCGCCTGACGACCGGCCGAAGTTCGAGGCTTGAAACTAGCCGCGGCCGCATTACGAATACTCTCATTCTGATGATCCAGCAAAGCTTGTTGCTGAGCGAGATCCAGCTCAGCCGCAGACACGGTGCCTTCAGCAATCGCTGACAACAACTTCTGAGTCCAGCTGGCTCGTGACAGCATCATCGCGATCGCTTCTTTGCGAACTCGAGGTTCATGTGTCGCCCAATGAGACAGGAGGATTTCTGCGACATCTTCGCTGCCATCTTTGCTTAATGCAGCAATCACGGCGGACTGCATCGTTGGTCCACTGCGAGGATTCAAAAGCTCAATCAGAACATCGGTCTTCGGCATGTTGAACATCCGTCCCTGAGCCAGCAACTTGACGCCAGCGACGCGAACTTTCTCATCCTTTTCTTCATTCTTTGCGACGGACTCCGCCACCGCAATGGCTAGCGACCAATCGCCTACGATGACGGGGCTGTCTGGTTTCAGCGTCGATTCCGGTCGCCCTCGATACGCATCAACGAAAGCCGATAACCGCCCCAGAGAGACAGCGGCAGACTCTGTTGTTACGTCAGAAACGGCGACCCGACAAAGGTATGCAAATAATGAGATCAGCGTCTCTTCATCAGCCAGAGTTGCGGCATTCATCAACAGGCGGTTCCAGTTTGCTGTACCTGCGGAGATCATTGACACTTCTCTAAGCACTGCAGACATGTTCGATGATGTGAGTGAACTCTCGATGGCGGAATCCAGGTGACTTCCAGTCGCTTCACGTGCCCCAACGGCAGCGAAAGTCTTCGCAGCATCTTCGGCATTCATAAACCCGGCCGCATACGCAACCTGCACCAGCACTTGAGTATCCGGGTCGGCCGCCAATTCCTGAACCATTGCAACAAGTTCCGGAGACTTCACGAACATCGACTCACTGACTCGTACGGCGTCACGACGCACATGGGCATCCTGATCATGCAGTGCCAGATTCACATTCTCAACGGTCGCTGTTTTCAGATTCGCAAGGGTCGCGAGAGCCTGCAGACGCACGGCAGGATGCCGGGATTCGGCACAAAGTTTCTGCAATGCCTGTGTCGCTGCGACATCCTGATTCCATTGAATCAGCTGTTGCACAAGATCTCGCGTAGTTCCGTTCGGCGTGTCCATGGCCGCTGCGAGCTCAGCGCCACTCATTGTGTTTAACGGAACCTTTGGTCGCGCAGCAGTTTGTTCCGGAACGACGCGATAGATTCGGCCCATCGTCGAGCCGGCTCGCGTATCCAGTGTGGCCAGAGTATCAGGCGGAATCCAGATCGGATGTTCAATCACATAGCGATACATGTCGACCACCCACAGCGCGCCGTCGGGGCCGGTGCGAGCCTGAACGGGGCGGAACCAGGGATCCGTCGAAGCCAGGAATTCTCGATCCAGCTCATCGTCGTCGCGGCGAGATTTAAACGTGGCGGCCTGAGGAATCAACATCTGGCGATGAACGAGATTATTCACAGGCTCGCAGGTAAACGCGTTCTGAGAAACATCGCCCCCCAATAAATCATCTCGATAAATCCCCAATCCACACGCTGCCGTTGGTCGCCCCGGCGGACCTGACAACATAAACAACACCTGATTGGAAATCGAAAACAACTGCCCGGGGTTCTGTTCGGTATTGATCCCGACCACCGTCTGCGGAGCCGCCAGCCACGGATTCCGATCCAGATAATGACTGGCCAACGGATAATGCAGCAGCAACGCGCTGTTATTGCAGCCGAACCAATCGCCCCAGTCATTGCGAACCCGCCCCTGTTGAGTCGCTCCGGCTGCTGGTTCAATGACTCCCGTATCCGGATTAAAACGAAAATCGCGCTGACCGAGAGCCAGTGTCGTTCCAGTTCTCGTGCTGGTGATCTGACCGCCAAACAAACCGCACGAGCCATAAACCCAGCCGTCGAGACCATACTCGAGACTGTTGACTCGGGCCTGAAAATTATGAGTCGCAAAGCCGGTCAGAAGTTTCTCAACCTTGTCCGCTTTGCCATCACCGTTGGTATCTTCCGCATACAACACGTCCGGAGCCGCACAGACTAGTAAACCGTTACGCCAGACAGTGACGCCTGTGGGAAACGGAATGCCGGTCAGAAAAATCTCGGAGCGATCAAATTGACCGTCGTGATTGTCATCGTACACACATCGAATCTGTCCTCCGCTTTCTCCCTCCGCGCGGCCCTGAGGATAGTCGTTCATTTCGGCCACCCAAAGACGTCCATCGGGGCCAAATGCAATCGCGACAGGGCTTTCGATGAGCGGTTCCGCAGCGGCCAATTCAACTCGATATCCGGCCGTCGTCTTCAGAGACAACAATGCCTCCATTGGAGCCAACGGTCTCACGCCGTTGGTTCTGGCTACGTCAACAACGGGTGCAAACTTATCCTTCAGTTGCCCGGAGACTGCATCGAAGATGATTTGTTCAAGACCCGTGGCATACGCGCCGGGAATGTCATAATAGACCATCGCCCCGCCACCTTCGTAGCCGCCTTCACGCAGGATTCTTTCTGACGGCACATAACCCGGACAGGCATTGGCATACGCATTAGTCCAGACTCGGGAACCATCAAGTTCCTGTTTCAGCCTCTTTGCATAGTCAACGACCACTTCGCCCGGCAGGAAGACCCAGGCGAGTTCATCGCCGAAGGAAATTGTCTGGATCGGATAGCTGATTTCTGTCATCAGCTCTTCACCACGATCAAGTCTCGCCAGTTGAGCGCGAGCATGATATCCGATGGCATTGTCGGCTTTCGCTCGCTCCTGCCATTCTTCGCGAGACGGCAGCGGAGCCAGCGGCAAGGTGACTCTTTGAACCGCAGTAATCGGTGCTTTCGAGAGCGGACGCAGCGGGCCGGCGAGTACTCTTTGTACTTCCTCGGCAAGTTCCTGCCCCAAACCGTCGGCCACATCGAACTTCGAACCCAGCACACCGCCGCGTGGATTTGCATCCGCTCCGCAACCAATAGAAATCAAAGCCGTACAGCCGGGATTGCGACGTTGAATATGTTCCATTGCGTAACCGGCCCAGTCGCCACTGATCATGTCGTCGCTGAGCGTCACGCAATGGCACGCGTAGTTTGTAAACACCGCTCTCAACTTGCCGTCTTCACCGTGTACCGCCAGCACCGGCACATCATGGTCGACCGGGCCGTCTTTGGTGCGACGATTAAACGCAAAACCGACTTTGCCCACAGCCCATGACAGACTTGACGGCTTGCGGTCGGCTAATGCATCGACCACAACCTTGACCAGCTTCGTTTCCAGTTCGTCGCTGTAGGTGAGAATATGTTGCCAGTGATCGTCGGGAATCGGTTTTCCGAACAAAGTATTCGCGCAGTTGCGAATCATTGGACCACTGTGAGTATGCGACGCACAAATGGCGAGTCGACTTCTTTCCAAGCCATGAGCCTTCAACTTCTCCGCAATCCTCTCGGTCAGATCGTCAGGAATTCCGAGCGTATCAACGGTGATCACAACGACCGTATCGGCGTCAGAAGTTCCCACCGCCAGAGCTTTCGCCCAGAGCTGCTGTCGGACGCCTTCTGATTCTTTGACCCGCCCGCCGAAGCCGTTGAGTCGAATCGGGAACGACGGCGTCACGTCTATGGCCGAGATACCAACTTGAAACAGTGTTGGCTGATCTGCTGCTGCAAACGATGAGAAAGCTGCCAGAGCCCATGCGAGTACGATTAATCGCGACATCGAAAGCATCCCCGATGAGGAGTGTGTCACAGTTGATTTTTAACTGCCTGAAAGCGGTCGCAACGGGCTGTCAGTGTATGAACACCAGTCACAACGAGTTGCAAGGTTTCCTGCATGGCGAGGTATACCTGAGTCATGCGTCTGATGTCGACTGACAGCGAACAACGGCGAAAATGTTCCGCGACGCGGAAGTATTCAACTTGTCACCCTGTTCACTCGCAATGGCGACTTCGTTACGGTTCAGGGGTGAGATGCAGAACCTGAATGCACTCACGATGCAGCTGGTCAGTATGGTTTTTTGCTTCATGAACCAGCAGAACGGCGGTCGCGAAAGAGCCAGACCAGCCATGAGATTCAGACACACTCAGTTTGGGATCTCCAAAGGAAAGAACCCGCGTGATCGTTTGCGGTACGGCAGTTTCGCGAAATCGTGAGTCTGAATCCCCTGAGCATCGACGTT
>CAIJTV010000062.1:0-1896 GCA_903823635.1 uncultured Planctomycetaceae bacterium | reverse complement strand
GGTTCTGCTCGGAGGTCACGGCGGTAGAACTCTGCAGTCCGGCCAGCATCTTCAGTCAAAGGGCAATGTGCCGCTGTGCAATCTGTATGTCTAGATGCTGGATCGCATGGGCGTTGAAGTCGAACAGTTCGGTGACAGCACAAAGCGTCTGCTGGATGCGATGGGATAAGTCGTCGACGGGCATGCTCTCGAGATTTCGTTGAACGTAGATTCCAGACTGTCAGTTGATTCAATTACCAGGACGTCGTGCTGCTGATGGTGGCATGATGAGAGTTCTCTTCAACCGCTATGAAAATCGCCATCATCACCGCCGGTGGGGCTGGAATGTTCTGCGGCTCGTGCATGCAGGACAACACGCTGGTTCGCGCTTTGCGAATGGCCGGCACGGATGCTTTGCTGCTGCCGACATACACGCCCATCCGTGTTGATGAGGAGAACGCCAGCGACTCGCGAGTTTTCCTTGGCGGGATCAATGTTTATCTGGATTCCAAACTGCCCGGCTGGAGATTTCTGCCAAGGTCCATGAAACGCTGGCTTGATCGTCCGAGCATAGTGAAATGGTTGTCAAAACGGAGCAGCAGCACAAACGCCGCTGACCTCGGAGCGCTGACCATTGATCTGCTCAAAGGCAATCAGGGGCCGCAGCGTCAGGAGATTCAGGAGCTGATTCAGTATCTCGTTCACGATCTGCGACCAGACGTAATCCTTTTCAGCAATGCACTGTTGTCAGGTGTTGTGCCGGAGTTGCGGCGACAGTTTTCCGGACAGTTATTCTGCCTGCTTCAGGGGGACGATATTTTTCTGGATGCGTTGCCTGAACCCTGGAAATCTCGGGCGATGAAACTGGTCCGCAGCAACGCGTCGCACTTTGATCGAGTGCTCACACATAGTCAGTACTACTCTGGATTTATGCAGAAGTATTTGTCTCTGCCAGCAGAGAAGCTGACGACAATACCTCTGACGATTGATGATGCCGAAGTCGCAGATTCGCACGTCAGCAACCGTGACGAAGCAGCACCGACTTCAATGATCACCGTGGGCTATTTCGCAAGAATCTGCCCGGAGAAGGGGGCCTTTCGATTTCTTGACGCGGCTGCAGCCACACTCAAGTCTCGGGATGACCTGCGTTTTGTGATTGGTGGATTTCTACCGGAGCTTCATCGCGCAGCCTTTGAGAAGTGTCTGAAGCCAATTCAATCAGCATTCGGAGATCGTCTGCACTGGGCTGGCAGTCCCGCCGATCGCGTCGGCAAGATGCAGCTCATTCGATCGTTCGACTGGCTGTGTGTCCCCACGATCTATCACGAACCCAAAGGTCTGTACGTGCTCGAAGCCGCACTGGCCGGCGTTCCTTCCATCGTCCCCAATCACGGTGCATTCCCGGAACGAATCCAGTCTGTCGGCGGAGGCCTGCTGTATGATCCGTCGGAGAAGAATTCACTGGAGATAATTCTTTCCAGTCTGAGCAAAGACACCACGACGCCGCGCGGTGAGATCCTGCGACAGGCCTGCCTGGCTCATCACGGAATGCAGGCTTCCGGGAAGACGATTGCCAAGCTCCTTTCGAGGAATGCTTGAACCGGGGTGACAAAACTGCTGACATGTTGTTCAGCATTTTCGTTATGCTTAGTGATTGAATATCCCCCACAACTGAATTCTGACAGCGTCGGAGCGTCCGATGATTGCTCGCTATAGCCAGTGCCTTGCGTTCTGCCTTTCGCTCTTCAACTGCTGTTGGGCCGCAGATCCCCCCGCGGAAATCCGCTGGAACTTTGGTGCTGAAGAAACGACTCCTCTGGAAGCCAGCGACGGCGTGCATCGAGATGTCCCGGGACCACGACCGCCGGAGCATCATTCGTTGCGCCGCCCATGTCCCATTTTCCGGCCTGAAGTTTT
>CAIJTV010000061.1:0-3256 GCA_903823635.1 uncultured Planctomycetaceae bacterium | reverse complement strand
TGCCGGATAATCTTGGTCTGCTGAATGACAGTCCCTTCGAAAAAGCCTGGGTCGCCAAAATTCGAATGTCCCAGCCTGAACAATTGAATCTCCTGATGAGCTATCAGGACTATCAGAAACATTGCGAAAACGACGGGCATTAAACGACCGTCATTAGTGATTTAATCCTATGGCGTATCTCTTCGACACCCCGGATCAACGTCAGAAAATGTTCGCGGCCATCGGCATCCAGTCGATCGACGAACTCTTTGCTCAGATTCCCGTTGAGCTTCAGCTCAAACGTGAGCTGAACCTGCCACAGCCAGTTTCTGAAATGGCTCTGCAGCAGGAGATGGAAGAACGCCTGGGTCTCAACGCCTCATTTTCCAGGACCTGCTTTCTGGGCGGCGGCGTTTACGATCACTTCATCCCGGCGGTGGTGGATGAGATCACGTCGCGCGGCGAATTCTATACGGCTTACACGCCTTACCAGGCAGAAGCCAGCCAGGGAACTCTGCAGGCGTTTTACGAATACCAAACGCTGATCTCACAACTGACCGGCATGGATGTTTCCAACGCCAGTCTTTACGAAGGCGGTACGGCTGTCAGTGAAGCGGTGTTCATGGCCATGCGAGTCAACGGGCGACATCAAAAAGTCGCCTTCGCCGGAACTTTGCATCCCGAATATCGCCTGGTCCTCGAAACTTACTTCGCTCGACTGGGGACTCAACTGATCGAGATTCCTCATGTCAACGGTGTGCTGTGCCTTGATTCCTGCCGTGCGGCGATGGATTCGGAGACGACGGCTCTCGTGATTCAGCAGCCAAACTTTTTCGGCTGTCTGGAAGATGTGGCAGCACTGACTGAGATTGCTCACAACGCTGGTGCGCTGTCGATTCTGGCTTTTGATGCCATCAGCCCGGGTCTATTGAAGAAACCTGCGGACTACAGTGTTGATATTGCCGTCGCTGAAGGGCAACCGTTGGGAACTCCTTTGCAGTTTGGCGGACCGCTGCTTGGGATCTTTACTTGTCGCAACGAATACGTGCGGAAGATGCCGGGGCGACTGATTGGTAAGACCGTCGATCGCAAAGGCAAGGATTGTTTCGCTCTGAACCTGCAGGCTCGCGAACAGCATATTCGCCGTGACAAAGCCACCAGCAACATCTGTACGAATCAAGGCCTGCTGGCTCTCCGAACAACCGTTTTTCTTGCGACGGTCGGTCCGCATGGTCTTCGTCAAATGGCAACACTCAGCCATCAGAAAGCCCGCTATGCAGCCGAGGTGCTGACAAAGATTCCTGGCGTGCGGTTGAAGTTTCCACAGCCTTTCTTCCGTGAGTTCCTGTTGGAGACATCTCGGCCCGCAGCGTTAGTCCTGAGCGCGCTCGCCGACAAAGGCATCAACGTCGGTCCGGATCTGCTGCGATTTGGAATTCAGAACGTCCCCGATGCTCAGAACTGCTTTCTTGTGGCTCTGACCGAAAAACGAACTCGCACAGAAATCGATGCGTTAGCAAAAGCTCTGGCAGAAGTTCTGCAACTGTCGTAGCCGAAGTCGTGAGACTTCGGACCGAACTGTCACCAGTTCGGCTACACCAGGCAGTTATTTCCGCGCCAACTCTTAGTTTCTGAATCAGCCAACACTCAGGCAGATCATCATGCGAAATCAAACAGCAACTCAGCTTCTCTTCGAAATGTCACTTGCCGGTCGCGGCACTGTGGTTTTTCCAGCGAGCGATGTTCCGGAAGTCTCTTCGATTCCAGCTCTTGATGCGAAGTTTCTGGCGAAGGAAAACCTGCCGCTGCCGGAGATTGCCGAGCCGGACGTTGTGCGTCACTTCGTCAACCTGTCGACCCTGAACATGAGTGTTGACTCGCACTTTTATCCGCTGGGAAGTTGTACGATGAAGTACAACCCCAAGCGGCACGAACGGCTGGCCCGACTTCCGCAGGCGGCCAACAGTCATCCGTATCAGCCCGAGTCACAAATTCAGGGACTGCTAAGTGTTCTCTACGAAATGCAAACGATGCTGGCCGAGATCTCCGGCCTGCCTGGCATCTCGTTGCATCCCGCGGCTGGTGCACAGGGTGAGTTCACCGCGTTACTGACGGCGGCCGCGTACTTTAAAGACAAAGGCGAGAAACGAACTCGTGTTTTGTTCCCATCGAGTGCTCATGGGACCAATCCAGCCAGTGCTGCTCTGGCGGGGTTTGAGTGTGTTCAACTTTCCGGTGGTCGCGATGGCTTCGTTGATCTGGAAGAACTGAAATCACAACTGGATGAGCGAACTGCTGTGTTCATGGTGACGAACCCGAACACACTGGGTTTGTTCGAACGCGACATCGCAAAGGTGGCTGAACTGCTGCATGGTGTAGGCGGTCTCGTTTATATCGACGGCGCCAACATGAACGCGATCCTCGGGAAGACTCGCCCCGGCGACTTCGGCGGCGACATGATGCACTATAACGTTCACAAGACCTTCACGGGACCTCACGGCGCTGGCGGTCCGGGAGCAGGTCCGATCGCCGTCCGTGATTTTCTTGCTCCGTTTCTACCCGCTCCGATTGTGACGTGGGATCAATCCACCAACCGCTACTCACTGTCAAAGCCTCCAAAGTCGATCGGTCAGGTGAGAACGTTCTTTGGCAATGTCGGCATCCTGCTTCGCGGCTACTTCTACATCCGAACGCTGGGCGGAAAAGGACTGCGTGAAGCCTCTGAGAACGCCGTACTCAATGCCAACTATCTCCTGAGTCAGGTGCAGGACTTCCTTGATGTACCACACGGAAATCGCTGCATGCATGAGTTCGTCGCAAGTGCTCGCCGGATCAAAGCCGACACCGGCGTCACCACGATGGACATCGCCAAGCGTCTGCTGGACTATGGCTTCCATGCTCCGACAGTCTACTTCCCGCTGGTCGTGGAAGAAGCCATGATGATGGAGCCAACAGAAACGGAATCCCTTCAAACTCTGGATGCTTTCGCCACAGCCTTGCGAACGATCTGCAGTGAACCGCCGGAACTGGTCAAGGGGGCTCCGCACAGTACTGCCGTCTGTCGCCCGGATGAAGTCAATGCGGCTCGCAAGCCAGTTCTCTGCTGGTCAGCACCGAATTGCTGAGCATGTACGGAAGCTGAAGGACGATAACTGCAGGTCACTGCAGCTGAGTATCTCTCGGTTGTTCGGCAAGGCGAAACAGCGGAGCATCAGGCAATTCCGAGGTGATCTGGAATGTTTCCGGTGCGGGCGTTTTGCCGGGGTCGCGGAGCACC
>CAIJTV010000060.1:0-7735 GCA_903823635.1 uncultured Planctomycetaceae bacterium | reverse complement strand
CTGGTTGCTAATCTTCAGGCCAGCGAAGGCGGCAGTCGACTCCAAACCGTGATCTGGTCAGCGTCTGGTTCTGAAGCCGTCCAGAAAGCGCTTTGGGCCTGCATGAAGCGTGACCCAAAACGTGATGGCATCCTGGCGACTCGCTTTGGTTTCCACGGTAAGAAAGGTCTCAGCGGCGCGGTGACGGGATCAGAATCTGATCCGGATCGTGATCCGCGAGTCCACTTCATCACTTTTCCACGCGACGAATGTTCCGACATCGACAAACCGAAAAAGGCATTTGATCCGGCTCCGTATCGAGCGGAACTCGAACGAATCTGGGCAGAGTCCAGCGGCACGATCGGCTGCCTGATCACGGAACCGTATCTCGGTGGCGGCGGCAGTTATCATCCGCCAAAAGATTATCTGCCGTTGCTGCAGGAGTTCTGCCGTGAGCATGACATTCTGTTTATTCTCGACGAAGTTCAGGCCAACTTTGGTCGCACCGGCGAGATGTATGCCTTCGAAGCCTACGGGATCGAACCGGATTTTGTCTGTCTCGGCAAAGGTCTCGGTAACGGTGTTCCGGTTAGCGCAGCGGTTGGCCGTCGTGATGTGTGTGATGCGATGGGATACGGAGCAACCTCCGACACCTGGAGTGCGAATCCTCTGTCTTCAGCGGCTGTGCTGGCGACGCTGGACGAGTTCGAAACGACTGACATCATCGCGAGAACTCAGCATCTGAACAAGATCTTTGTTGAAGGGCTGCGACGCTTAAAGCAGACCGGGCTGATCGTCAACGTGCGTGGCGAAGGCATGGTGTTTGGCATTGAGTGTGGTCCGCATGGCGACAAAACTCCAAATCAGGTCGCCAATGCGATCGTTGAACGCTGCTATCGAGGCAACGTAGACAACGATGGCATCCATCTGTTGGGACCTTTGGCAAACTGTGTGATCCGCATCAGTCCCCCGATGTGCATGACGGACGCAGATGCGAAGCATTCGTTGCAGTTGTTGTTTGATTTTGTGAGTGATGTGGCGAAGGGATAGTCTCCCGGAACGATGCCCCCATGTTTCGCCTTCTGGCTTTTCATCATGGACGACGACTGGATCGCGAGTTTCTGCTGGTCAGTGACAGCAGTTATGTGCTCGGTCGCGCGGATGATGCGGGACTGCAGACGACGTGGGATGATCGGATTTCCCGAAGACACGTTGAAATCACAGTGGACGCGACTGGCGTCCGGCTGACACGCCTTTCAGATGCCTCGAACCCCATTTTTGTCGATGGTGCGGAAGTCAGCAACTCTTCGTTGTCTTCCGGACAGTCGTTTGTGATTGGTTCGTCGCGGTTTGAACTGCAGCAGGTGACTCAGACGGATTCACCGGGCCATCAGATCGTGCAGCAATTGGCGATTGATCGTCAGCAGCTTCAGCGAGTTCGCTACGATGATGCGGCCAAACGCATTGAGGTGCTGACAAGCCTTCCGGCCGTGATTCGGGAATCAGGCGTTGAACGTGATCTGCATGTGCGGCTGGCGAGTTTGTTGTTGGCCGGTGTGCAGAATGCAGATGGCGTGGCGATCGTGGGGCTGTCGGAGAATTTGCGGCCGCGCGTGTTCCATCAGGAGCAGCGATTCGAAACCGGCATTCTGATGCAGCCTAGTGTGCGTTTGATCTCCAATGCGATGGAGCAGCAAACGACAGTGCTTCATGTGTGGGACAAAAGCACTGGAGCGGATTCGCAGTATACTCAGGTCGCGGGCTTTGGCTGGGCGTATTGTACTCCCTTTGCAGATCTCAGCGGCGATCGCGCGCTCTATATCACCGGACGAAGTGAACCCGACAATCCGGAGGCCGGTGAGCGACGACTGCACGCCGACATCAAGTTCACAGAATTCATCGCGGACATCGTCGGATCATTACAAAGGCAACGACGACTGGAACGACAACAGTCCGGTTTGCGTCAGTTTTTCTCGCCGCCCATTCTGGAAGCATTGGGAAGAGATCTGGACACATCGCTGCTGGAGCCGCGTGAATGTGATGTCACCGTCTTGTTCTGCGATCTGCGCGGGTTCAGTCATCGGGCGGAAGAGGAATCAGAGAATCTGACCGGATTGTTGGAACGTGTGAGTCTGGCTCTGGAAGTAATGACCAGTCAGATACTGCGGTTCGGCGGTGTCACCGGGGATTTCCAGGGCGATGCGGCGCTTGGATTCTGGGGCTGGCCAATTAGCTCAGAGGAGAGTCCGCTGAATGCTTGCCGAGCAGCGTTGGCGATTCGCGAAGAATTCAGCAAAGCTCAGGCAGATCCCGAGAATCCTCTGAAAGATTTCGAAACCAGCATCGGGATTGCTCATGGTCGAGCGGTCGCGGGCAAGATTGGAACTCGCGAACAGGTCAAAGTCACGGTTTTCGGGCCGGTTGTGAACCTGGCGAGTCGTCTGGAAAGCATGACTCGCGAGCTGCATGTGTCTGTTTTGATCGACGAGTTTCTCGATCAACAGATCCGCCAGAAGATGTCGCCTACTGAAGGGCGTGTTCGCCGGCTGTTGCAAGTGCTACCATACGGCATGGACCGGCCGCTGCTGGTCAGTGAGCTGGTTCCGGCAGAACATCGGTCGCCGCTGCTGACTGATCAGCATCTGGCGGACTTTGAAAAAGGTGTCACATCATTTATTGCCGGGCAGTGGGGGGATGCATGGAAGTTTCTGCATCGCATGCCGGCCGAGGACAGGGCTCAGGATTACCTGTCCATGTTGATTACGCAGCATGATCGCAAGTCGCCTGCAGATTGGGACGGAATCGTTCGCATGAAAAAGAAATCGAGCTGATGGTTCATTGCAATCTTGATCAGGCTGACGCAGAGACGGAACTTCTGCTGCGACTGAGGGCGACACCAGAGATCTTCACGATGATCTCCGATTGTTCGGCCGCAGAACTCTCCGGCCAGCGAAAGCTTCGAGAAAACTTCGATCAGGAACTGGTCCGTGCCGCGTTGTCGCTGCATGAAGCCAGAACGAAGGCCATGGGTTCGCTGCCTCAAGCGGAAAACTTGTGGCTCACGCGAGTCGGTCTGGAACAATCAACGGCCTGGGAAGTTGCTCGACACAAGGCCCAGCGTTTCTCCGGGGCCAGTCAGGTCTTCGATTTGTGTTGCGGTGTCGGAGTCGATGCCGGAAACATCGCGGCTCATACGAATGTGGTGGCAGTCGATAATGAGCCTTCGATGTGTCTGCGAACCACATGGAACGCTGACGTGTGGGGACATGCCGGTCGCATGGAATCTCGCTGTCAGGATGTATCGGGTGATTTATGGGCCGACAGGATTGTGCATGTCGATCCGGATCGGCGAGCAGGCAGTGATCGTCCCACGAAACGCCTGGAGCTGTATCAGCCGAACTTGGAATGGATGCAGAAGTTGACTCGCACGGCGGCTGGTGGCGGCATCAAGATTGGTCCCGCCAGCAACTTCTTGCAGAAGTTTCCCGGATGCGAAATCGAGCTGATAAGTCTTCACGGAGAATGCCGCGAAGCCACGGTCTGGTTTGGCTCCATGTCCGGCCCGCACACGTTTCGAGCGACCGTACTTCCCGCCGGAGAATCGTTGAGTGAGGATCCGCTGTCAGCCTGGACCAATACGACTCCCACGCCGGGCGCTTATTTGTTCGATCCGGATCCGGCGATTGTGCGCTCGGGGCTCCTGGATGTGATGGCGGAACGGAACAATCTACTGCGTTTGGATGCGGAAGAAGAATATCTGACTTCCGATCAGATTCCTTCTACCGCGTTTGTCACAGCGTTCAGGATTGAGGCTGTTCTTTCCAACAGCGTGAAAGAACTAAAACACTATCTTCGCAAGAGTCCATCGCAGCACTACGAAGTCAAATGTCGCCGCATTTCGATAGAAGCTGATGTCGTCCGACGGCAGCTTCCAACAGGTTCAGAGCCGCCTCGAGTGATCATCTTTGCAAAAGTCGCGGGCCGTGGTGCCATTGTTGTGGCTCATCGGGTAACAGGAGCTTCCTGATGACTATGTTTCGTGCGTCTGTGATCTGCGTTCTGCTTGCGCCGAGTGCTGTTCTCGGGCAGGTTGAACACTGGCCGGACTATCGAACGGTGGCGGCAGACCTGCAGGTCCCACAGATGATGAATGCAGAGCCCGCGGCCGGTCAACGTGTTCGTCGCAATCTGCCGCAGTACGATTCGAACGTGTATTACTCGCTTTACCTGCCATCCGACTGGCAGCCCGGTCAATCGTATCCGGTGATCGTTGAGTATGCAGGCAACGGCGGCTACCGAGATGCGTTGGGAGATGAATGCAGCGGCCGGCCTGAAGACTGCAATCTGGGTTACGGGATGTCGGCTGGCACGGGATTTATCTGGATCTGTCTGCCGTATCTCAATGACGATGGCAGCGATCTTGCCCTGACATGGTGGGGCGATGCGCCAGGCTATGATCCACAGCCAACGCTGAGATTCTGTCGAGCGGCCGTGGCGGATGTTTGTGCAAACTTCGGTGGCGATTCAGACCGAGTGATTCTTTCCGGGTTTTCTCGCGGCGCGATCGCATGCAATTATCTGGGACTGTTTGATGACGAGACTTCTCGTCTGTGGCGAGCATTTGTTCCGTGCAGTCATTACGACGGAGTGCGTCGCTGGCCTTATCCCGACAGTGATTCAGCGGCGGCTGAGATGCGTCTGCAAAGACTGCAGGGAAGACCGCAGTTTATTTGCGGTGAACGAGATCAGATCGAGGAGACGCAGAAGCATCTGGTATCGTTTGAAGTGAAGAATGTCATCTTCGCATCGACCGGATTTCGCAACCATTCTGATCAATGGATTCTGCGACCATCGCCGACTCGCGATCGCCTGAGAGAGTGGCTGACTGAGGTGATCCTAGCGTCGGGCCCGCCAATGCCAAACCCTCAATAGTCTGTGTGATTGCGGGCAACAACACTATGGCCGCTTGCGACTTTTCTGATCCTCGCATCGACGAAGGCATTCGTCTGTTTAATGCGGGCGAGTACTTTGCCTGTCATGACGTGCTTGAAGATTTCTGGAGCGAACTGACCTGTCCGGAGAAGCCATTCTTTCAGGGCTTGATTCAGACGGCTGTTGCTCTGTTTCATTTTGAAGAAGGAAATCTTGGCGGCGCACGTCGCATGAGCATTTCAGCTCGCGGCTATATGAGCAGCTTTGCTCCATCACTGGGCGGAATTGATGTGGAGCGGCTATTGAGCGATCTTGAGATCTGCTTCTACGAGTTGTGCTTGCCACATTCATCCTACCCCGCTGAAATTCAGCTAAGACCGGAGTTGATTCCGAAGATTCATCGTCAGGTCGACTGAGTGACTTTCGATTTGCACAACGCAATCCAGTGCGCAGGACTGCACCAGACCGCCGAACTTCGGGCTTCCTTGCTGAGAAGTAAAACGCGACGCGCAGCACTGCTGGAGCCTCGGGCCATTTCAACAGCTGCTTCTATGGTGTGCCTTATCTCTTCAGGCAGCCAATGCCGGAAGGCGTCATCGCGCTTCTCGCATGCATTTGAAATCTTGATAAAGATCGAACGCAAGTTTTTCACGGTCCACAGGACACGAATTTCGTGCTGTCGCGCGATGGTCTTTTGATGTTGGCTACGGGCTGGTTTCGTACGTGACAGATTGTCTCACTTCTGTGACAGAATGACACAGTGTCATTGAGTGAAAAGGTCAGCGCCGAGGAACGATGCGGGTATGCCAGCATTGCATACTGATGGCCGGTTCAGGGCGGGTAGGTTCTCATGGATTGTTCACCCAATGGTCTTTTTTGCTAGTCTCAGCAGGATCATCTTCTACAGAGAGCACGCTCTTCCCAATCAGATGCAGAAGTCCGCTGTACATTAACATTTGTCAGCAAGCTTTGCCGGATCGCTCCGATCAGAAGAGTCCGTTAGTCACAACAAGATCAGCAACCTGACGCTCAGCAAGAACTTGTGAAATGAAATTCTGTGCGATTGAAGTTCAGGGGTGCGCAAATGAGCGAGATCGAACTGGTACTTGAAGAGTCCCCGTCGCATTCGGGTTGTTGTCTTCGCCTCAGCGGTGATCTGAATGTGGTGAATGCCCAGGCCCTGCATCAACATGTGCTGTCGGTCTGCGAGAAGTTTCCGGAAGTCGTGTTTCACTTCTGTAACGTCACTGCCTTTGACGTTTCGGGAATGCAAATCCTCCTGTCCGCCGGAAAACAAGCGGCGACTCGCGTGACCTATCGCATCGGAGATGGTGCCGACTGCGTTACTCATTGGCTGGAAATTGCCGGCCTTGCATCAGCGTTCGCAAATCAGGCCGCCTGAATCATTTCGCTGAATGCTGCATTCCGGTTCCCTTCTCTCCGAACTCTCGGGCTACCATGAACACTTTGACCAAAAAACTGACCTCCAGCATTTCATCGCTGTTGATCCGGCGGGAGAATGGTTCGGAACATGTCAGAACAGACGCTGCTGGTGAAGAGGCTGCCGACTCTGCCTTCTCTTCCCCACGCCGAACACATTCCAATCAGGAACGTCCTCGACTCGCTCGCAAAGCGGATCCCGCCGAAGTGGCGGCGATGCTGCCAATTCTTGATTCTCTGGCCAGGCATGTTCACGAGACTGCAGAAGATTTGCAGCATTCTGTTCTGGAGATCAGCACCGGCTTTGGAGGCATGGCGGCGCGTGTTCGCGAAACCGTCGAGACGGCTCAAAGCGGATTAACGTCCGACAGTGGTCTCAACACCGACGATACAATTCACGAAATTCGCAGCGTTTTAGGTGGTTTGCTGTCCGCAGTTCAGGAATCAACCGACTCATCGCGGCAGCTCTCTCAGCGAATTCAGAAGCTTGAACAGGTCCTTGGCGAAGTCAACGCCAGCCTCCGTCAGGTCGAAACGATCGCTGAAGAAGCGAGAATCGTCGGCTTGAACGGTCGCCTGGAAGCTGCACGGGCTGGAAGTCACGGGGCAGCGTTCAACGTCGTTGCCAACGAAACAAAGAATCTGGGCGTCCATGCCGCGGAAACGAGTGCTTCAATCCGCAGGCAGGTCGAACAGCTGAATCGTTCTCTCAATAGGGTTTCGACAGAGCTTCAGGAACGAATCTCCATCGACGCTGAGGTAGCACACGCCAGTCAGATCAAAGTAACCAATCTCCTTGATCAGCTGGGAATCATGCATCACGGACTGACAACGTCATTGCATCGAACAGAGTCGCTGAGTGAAAGTGTTTCGCGTGATATCACGAAATCCATTATGGCCCTGCAGTTTCAGGATCGAGTCAACCAGCGACTGGATCATGTTGTCGAAGCGTTGCAGGCTCTGAAAGAAAACTTGTCTCCGTTTCAGGATGTTGCATGTGCGGGGAAAGCGAGCTCACGATCCGCCGACTGGCGAGCGTGGCTGAATTCTCGCAGCACGATGAGCTCGGAGCGTCAAGTCATCGGACAGGATTCGCAAACGCATCAGTCGGCCCCGGCATCAGATTTTGGAAGTATCGAATTGTTCTAAGACCCCGTAAGAAGACCGTAGCTGAGCTCGTGAGAGTTCAGAAACTGCTCAGAATTCTCACGAATCCGGCTACGTACGCATGGTGCCGGTTCATGGCCCATCGTTTCCCGAACCTTGTGTTTTCTCTACTACTTTGATTCTGCAGGAGTGTTATTCGTCATGTCAAAGATGGCTCTCGTCGTTGATGACTCCACCTCGATGCGTCAAATGGTTGCATTCACTTTGCAGCAGGCGG
>CAIJTV010000059.1:0-3797 GCA_903823635.1 uncultured Planctomycetaceae bacterium | reverse complement strand
TCTTCGAAACTCTGCGCTGCCGCAACGGAACTCTTCATCGGCACGGCACATGAATCGACATGAATAACGGGCGAGGCTGTTGCCTTCACTCCGCTGTCACCGGAGAGATGACGCTGGGCCAGCAACAGAATTCTCTCGACCATTCCCCGCAAGCCATTCCGGCGCTGTGGACTGATATGCTGCTGCAGGTCCAGTCGCTGAAACACTCCGAGAATGTCATAGTCCAGAATCTGCGGTGCCGTCTTCGAGTTGAAAGCTGCCTGAAGGATTGCGATCAGACCACGAACAATGTTCGAATCACTGTCGGCTCTGATCGTAAAGGCCGCCTCGGCTCCCGGCCCTTCGGTCTCGGTAATCAACCAAACCTGGCTCTGGCAGCCATGAACCCTATTGAGTTCTGTACGCGCATCAACCGGAAACGATGGCAAGTCATCGCCCAGTTCCAACAAGTACTGCGACTGATCCTCGCGATCAAGGTCCGCAAACTCTTCAAAGATCTCGTCGAGTGTAGGCAACATTCAGAGAATTTCCAGAACAGGACCTGCGGGAGATTTCACAATCTCTTTGAAGACCTGCATCGCAACGTTCTGGCACACCTTCCGCAAAGCATCGCGTGACGGACTGTCATCAAGCATCATCTGCATGACCTGACCTCTGTCACTGTATTCACGAATCGCCGCGTTCAGCGGGATTTCTCCAAGGAACGGGATCTTGAGTTCCTGCGAAACCTTCTGCACACCACCACGGCCGAAGATTTCTCCCGTCATGTTCTCGACAAATCCGAGGATTGGAACATTGACCTTCTGATACATGTCAACAGCCTTGATCGCATCCAGCAGAGCAACTTGCTGAGGCGTACAAACGACAACCGCTCCGGCCAGGCCAACCTGCTGAGCAAGAGTCAGAGAGACGTCACCAGTTCCCGGAGGAAGATCGATGATCAGATAATCAAGCTCTCCCCAGGCCGTATCCTTCAGAAACTGCGTGAGAGCCTTGTGCAGCATCGGCCCACGCCAGACGACGGATTGGCCTTGTTCAATGAAGAACCCCATGGACATCAGTTTGACACCGGCCGCGTCAATCGGCTCCATTCGCATAAACTTATTGCCATGCTCATCAGCCATCTCTGTCGCAGCAGGGCGGCCATCCGCATTCATCATGTGTGGGATACTGGGCCCATAAACATCTGCATCCATCAAACCTACGCGACATCCAAAGGAATGGAGACCGCACGCCAGAGCAGCCGCGACGGTACTCTTGCCAACACCGCCCTTGCCACTGCCTACCGCAATAATATTGTGAACATTCAGGCCGATGCGTCCACCAGCATCTTTTCCTCGTACTGTGGAGTGGAGCTCAATTCGAGGTTCAAGTTCCGGTGCCGCGAATTTGATTCGCTGCCGAATCAGGTCTTCCAGCTTCTTGCCATCTGGATAAGCAGGAGTCGGCAACTCAATGCGAACTCTCGCATCATTCCCATTGACGAAGGTGTCTCGCACCATCCGAAGTTCACCGAGAGGCTTCTCGGTAATTGGTTCAATGACATTTGAGACCAGAATCTGCAGCTGCTCGGCGGTTGGCATGGGAGATGACGTTTAAGACAAAGGGTTAATGGGCGGCAAATCATTCAGCCCACGCATCGTACGCTTGCCCAACGTCAGTTCAACCGGTGGGCAGTTGCTACTTAATGCGATTCGCAGAAACCGCAGAGTGATCCCCGAACCGTGGAAGCCATTCCCGTCAAAGTTTGCGAAGCCACACCTTAGTTCCGAGCATTTTCTGCCCAATTCCAGCTGCAAGTGATTTCAGACTCACGGGTCGGATTAACCCACGCGATTAGGCAGCTATCCGTTGAGGAGCACTGGGCTGAGTAATCCGAGCAATCCCTGAAACGCACTATTCCAGTCGAGCGAGCGGCAGCAGCCTGCTCAACAGCAACATCTAATCGAAACGCCTTTGGTTGCTGGTGGAACCCAACGACATCAGTACTGCGTTTCCACTTTCGGCGGTTTCGGGGGCTTCAAGGTCCACAACTGCAGCATCTCGACGATGAAAGAGAAACACATCGCGAAGTAGACGTATCCCTTTGGTATTTTCTGGTGGAAGCCCTCGGCGACCAACAGCGTACCAATGAGCATCAGAAATGAAAGTGCCAGAATCTTGATTGTCGGATTGCGTTCAATAAACAGGACTATCGCTTTGGAGAACGCCAGCATCCCAATCACAGAAAGAATAATCGCCGTGACCATGACAGGAATTGGGTGCTTGAGACCCTCAGTCATCCCAACAGCAGTAATGACCGAGTCCAGCGAGAACACAACGTCAATCATCAGAATTTGGATTAGCACGGCTTGCAGCGAACTGATCTTTGTAGGCTTGTTGTCCGGGCTGCGTGCATCCTGCATCTTGTGGTGAATTTCACGAGTACCTTTGAACAGCAGGAACAAACCACCAAAGATCAGAATAAGGTCTTTTCCGGTCACCCCATGTCCCAGCATCACGAACAACTCTTTGGTCAGAGTCATGACCCAACCGATGGCCAGCACCAGCAGGATCCGAGAGACCACCGCCAACAACAAACCCAGAGTGCGAGCTTTATCACGCTGGGCTTCCGGCAGTTTACCACAAAGGATGGCAATGAAGATGACGTTATCGATGCCCAGCACCATCTCCAGCGACGTTAGCGTCAGTAATGCCGCCAGTGACTCTCCGTTTAAATAACCATCCATCAGTCCTGTCCCTGTCTTGTGAGTCTCATAGTCGGTCGGCGGATCGGTCGCGGAAGCATAGAAGAGTCGTTCGTTTCTGCAAAATGAAGATCCGGCTGAGATTGGACGACTGAGAAATTGTGATCACGCGATGAACCAAAATCTGTTCCGTCGTCAGCAGGATGCTCAAACACATGGTCAAGGACTGACAAAGCACGAAACCCTCTGACCAATTCAGCAGCAGAGGGTTCAAATGATGGATCTGCTCACCCGCAAAACCGGCGACAAATCAGCATCTCAGAGTTTTGCCATGTTTCCGGCAACGGTATCGGCATCCTTCAGAATTTCCGTAGCATCCGCAGAAATCCGAGCGACCGCGTTGGTCACTCCCAAACGCTCCAGAAGGATCAGCCCCTGATTGGCAGAAGCGTCATAATTTTCCGGTGTATCGAAACGTTGCAAGTGATTCGCAATGTCATCCGCTGCAGCCACGAGGGCAACGAGACGACGGTCGCCGTTTGCATGGTCCGGATTATGATGGTGCCGAATGACTTCGATCAGAACAGGTGGCAAGCGGCTCTTCGCGGCAAAATAGGCGCCGGCTTCCGTATGGGACGTTCCAATGATGGAGAACTCGCGATCAACGGTTGCAGAAGATTCTTCAAAAGTCAGAGCGTCAAATTCCTGAAACCCATCGCTATAGCATGAAGCCAGAATGGTTCGCCCGATGTCGTGCACCAGGCCAGCCGTATACTCTTCACCGACATAACCAAGTTGCAGTCGCTGATTGAGTGCATGGCAGACTGCAGCAGTCACATAACCGTGGCGCGCCAGAGATTCACGAATCCACTCCTGCTTCATAGACATCCGGCCCATGAGGCTGGAAATGGATGATGTGAGGATCAGATTTCTGCAGGTCCGAATTCCAAGGCGTATCACCGCCTGGCGAACATTCGAAATCGGCTTGCCGCCACCATAGAATGCGCTGTTAGCGAAGCTCAAAATACCTGACAACAGTGCAATATCGCGCCCGATCAGTGCCACAAATTCGTTGATGGAACAGTCCGGATCTTCAGAGATTTCGACCGC